>JBCCET010000057.1:0-25259 GCA_039030095.1 Pseudomonadota bacterium
GCTGCGACGGTCGACATTTGCGTCGATGATTAACACGCGTCCTGACATTTTCGGGCCTGCTCACCTCAACTGCCTTTAGGACTTTAGAAATACAGTGCAGAGTATTAACGAATGGTTTACCTGCGCGTCAGCAATATGCATTTGCGCCCAAATCTCGCCTTTTGAGTAAAGAAAATGACACCGGAAGCCGCCGAAATCACAGCCCTGAACGCGCTCACTTGGATTGTGGGTGAAGGGGAGTTGGCAGATGTCTTTTTGGGAACAACCGGTGCCAGCCAAGAGGATTTGAAAACTCAGGTGACGGACCCGGCGTTTCTGGCGTCCGTTCTTGACTTCCTGATGATGGATGACAAGTGGGTCATCACCTTTTGCGACGCAAATGGGATGGCGTATGACGAACCCGGTCAGGCCCGAATGGCGCTGCCGGGCCAGGGCTTACCGCACTGGACGTGACGGCTTAGTCGCCGTCGGTGACTTCTATCCGCTGCAAAAGTGTGCCGTCAGTTTTGTAAATCAATATCAGGTTGCTTTGCGTGACCACCGCATACCACGTGGGGCCTTGGGTATAGGCCACCGCGACCTCGCCTTCTGGCAGGGTGACGACTTCGGCAAAATTGGGTGTGGTTGAGCTTACCGACCCTAAGCGCATGACAAAAAGCCCAACGATGGTTATGAGGCCCAAGATCATGACAACCATAAGGGTTGTCACCAGACGGCGCAGGAGGCGCAGGTTGGCGGGTTCATCAGGCAATTCAGACGATGGGCCAGATTTTGGTCCCGAATTCAAGTCAGACAAGGCGCAAGTGCTCCGGCTGCAGGTGGGCGATGATCCGCCCGCGCGCCTTGATAAGGCTTTGGCAGCAGCGGCGCCAGAGGGGTCGGGCCTCAGCCGGTCCGGCATCACCCGGTTGATCGAAGCGGGTGCCGTGACCCGCGAAGATGGTAGCCCGGTATCAGGGCCAAAAGATCGTTTGACCCCGGCGGAGGTTTTTGTGGTCACTGTCCCACAAGCAGCGCCGCTGGAAGCCCAGGCAGAAGATATCCCGCTAGACGTGGTATTTGAGGACGCGGACTTGATCGTGGTCAACAAGCCTGCCGGCATGGTGGTGCATCCGGCACCGGGTTCAGAGACGGGCACCTTGGTTAACGCCCTTTTGCATCATTGTGCCGATAGTTTGTCAGGGATCGGCGGGATTGGGCGGCCGGGCATCGTGCACAGGATCGACAAAGACACCTCTGGTTTGCTTGTGGTCGCAAAATCTGACGCCGCGCATCAGGGATTGGCGCGCCAGTTTGCCGATCATTCCATTAACCGTATGTACCGGGCGTTTTGTGTGGGCGTCCCCGATGGCGCGGATCCCCGCCTGCGCGGTTTGCCTGGCGTGCGGTTCGAACCCGGCGGAGTGCTGCGGATCGCAACCAATCTGGCACGGCACAAGACCGACAGAAAACGTCAGGCGGTGGTCAAAAGTGGCGGGCGCCATGCGGTGACGCGCGCACGGGTGCGCCACGACTTTGGTCGTGCGGCAGAACTGGACTGCTGGTTGGAAACCGGGCGCACGCACCAGATCCGCGTGCACCTGGCCCATGCCGGCCACGGATTGATCGGCGACCCGGTTTATGGCGGGCGCAACCGTGTGGCCTTGTCCGGATTGGCATCTGACGCGGCCCAGATCATCGCGGACTTTCCGCGACAGGCTTTGCATGCTGCGCAACTTGGTTTTGCGCATCCGATCAGCGGTCAGAACATGGCATTTTCTGCCGATTTACCACCTGATTTGAATATGTTAGAACAGGCGTTCGAAACGAAATAGCGGTGTTGCGCAGGTCTGTGTGCGGTCAGAAATTGTTAAGTAAGTCGGTGTAGTGCCGCCAATTGCCAAGTAATTCCAGCGCCCAGATATTGTAATCGACGACCCGAATGCCCATCTGAATCATAAGACTGGAACAAATCGAGAGACCGAGATGAGCTATTCAAACCTTCCCGCGCCGAGCCCGGAACAGGGTTTGTCGCGTTACATGTCCGAGATCCGCAAGTTCCCGATGCTTGAACCGGATGAGGAATACATGCTGGGCAAAGCCTGGCAGGACCACGAAGATACCGAATCCGCCCATAAGTTGGTGACCTCGCACCTGCGGCTCGCCGCAAAAATTGCCATGGGTTATCGAGGGTACGGGCTGCCGCAGGCTGAGGTTATCTCTGAAGCGAACGTGGGGCTGATGCAGGCGGTCAAACGGTTTGATCCGGAAAAGGGTTTTCGATTGGCCACATATGCCATGTGGTGGATCCGGGCGTCGATCCAGGAATATATCCTGCGGTCGTGGAGCCTTGTAAAAATGGGCACAACCAGCGCGCAGAAGAAGCTGTTTTTCAACCTGCGTAAGGCCAAGAACCGCATTGGCGCGTTGGAAGAGGGCGATTTACGCCCGGAAAACGTCAAGCGCATCGCCAATGATCTGAACGTGACCGAAGCAGAAGTGATTTCCATGAACCGCCGGATGTCTGGTGGGGATGCATCGTTGAACGTGCAGGTTGGTGGCGATGACGGCGACGGTGGCGCGCAATGGCAAGACTGGTTGGCTGATGACGACGCAGACCAGGCGGATGCGTATGCTGAATCGGATGAATTGCAGGCACGCCGCGCCTTAATGATTGAGGCGATGTCGGTGCTCAATGATCGCGAAAAAGACATCCTGGCGCAGCGGCGGCTGAAAGACAGCCCAACGACGTTGGAAGACCTGTCGGGTGTTTACGATGTCAGCCGCGAACGTATCCGCCAGATTGAGGTGCGCGCGTTTGAAAAGCTGCAGGAAAAGATGCGTGAATTGGCCGCCGAAAAAGGCATGCTGAAAGAAGTGCACTAACTAGGCGCGCGGATCCAAATTTTCTTCGAAAATTTGCAGCGCGCCTAAAGCCCTATCGTTTCACCGTCTGACCGGATGCATTCAAAAGGTGCGCCGTTATCGTCCCATGGGCGAAAGAAAACGACGTCCGGGCCGTCAAAATCGATGCGCAGCGGGCCGTCAGGTGGCTCTCGCAAGGATTGCAGGATGCCCTCTGTAACTTGTGGCGCCTCAGCAGGCTCGCCATTTACGGTCACACCAATGACACGTGCGTCCAGTGGATTGTCCCAAAACGCGTCGCCATCAAGCTTCCATTCCGCGGCATAAAGCGCAGACACGATCATGCGCCCGTTGGGGCCGACCAGGATAAACTCCATCTCTGCTGTAAATGTGCCGTCATTTGCGATGTTGGTCACCGCCTCTACGCGCACTTCCGGCCCGGTTTGCAAACAATGCCATTGGCCCACAACTGTGTTTGCCGCCGCAGGAGGGGCAGCAAACATCAGTCCAGCCACGGCGATGGGGCGTATCACTCCATTTGCTCCAATTCGTCGATCATGGAGGCGATCAGGCTCAAACCCTTGTCCCAGAAGTTGGGATCAGACGCATCAAGCCCGAAAGGTGCCAACAGTTCTTTGTGGTGTTTCGACCCACCAGCCGACAGCATTGCGAAATACTTCTCCTGAAAGTCCGGATCTCCCTCCTCGTAGACCGCATAAAGCGCATTCACGAGGCCGTCCCCAAAGGCGTAGGCGTAGACATAAAACGGTGAATGTATGAAGTGCGGGATGTAGGACCAAAAAGTCTCATACCCTTCCATGAACTCAAACGCGGGGCCAAGGCTTTCGCCCTGAACACTCATCCAAATCTCGTTGATCTGATCCGGCGTCAGTTCGCCGTCCGCGCGGGCGTCATGAAGCTCACATTCGAAATCGTAGAACGCGATCTGACGGATGACCGTATTGATCATGTCCTCCACTTTGCCAGCCAACAACCGCTTGCGCGCCTTTTGGTCTGGTGCCGCGTCGAGCAGTTTGCGGAAGGTCAGCATTTCGCCAAAGACCGACGCGGTTTCAGCCAAGGTCAGCGGGGTGGAACTGAGCAACTCGCCTTGTCCGGCAGCCAACACCTGGTGGACACCGTGGCCAAGCTCGTGTGCCAGCGTCATCACATCGCGCTGTTTACCAAGATAGTTGAGCATCACATAGGGGTGCGCATCAACGACCGTCGGATGAGCAAACGCGCCGGGCGCTTTGCCGGGTTTCACGGCGGCGTCGATCCAGCCGTCGGTGAAAAAGGGCGATGCGATCTCTGCCATTTTTGGGTCAAAGGCCGCGTAGGCGTCGTTCACAATCTGATGTGCCTCTGACCATGGGATCGTCACTTCATCCGCATCGGGCAGGGGGGCGTTGCGGTCCCAGACCTGCAGTGTGTCGAGCCCCATCCACTTTGCCTTCAGCTTGTAATAGCGATGCGACAGCTTTGGGTAGGCGGCCACAACTGCATTGCGCAAAGCCTCCACGACCTCTGGCTCCACGTCATTGGCCAGGTGTCGACCGGCCTGTGGCGTGGGTAGTTTGCGCCAGCGGTCTTCGATCTCTTTTTCTTTTGCCAGCGTGTTGGTGATGCGCGCAAAAAGCTGGATGTTTTCGCCCAGCGTCGCCGCAAATGCCTCCGCTGCTTTTTGTCGGGTGTCGCGATCTGGATCCGACAAAAGGTTCGCGCAAGCCTCCAGGTTCAGGACTTCACCATCCACCACAAATTCCAGGCTGGCAGTGGTTTCATCAAAAAGCCGGTTCCAGGCAGTCGCACCCACAACAGACTGATCATGCAGGAATTTTTCCAACTCGTCAGACAACTGGTGTGGGCGCATTGCTCGCATCCGGCGAAGCACCGGGGCGTAACGGGCCAGTCCTTCGTCTTCGGTAAGCATCGCGTCTAGGCTTGCGTCCTCCAAACGGTTCATCTCAAGGCTGAAAAACACCATCGGGGTGGACATGTCAGTAATCTGGCCCTGCATATCAGACAGGAACTTTGCCCGGCCTGGGTCCGTCGTCATCTGATAATAGCGCAGACCGGCATAAGACATGATCCGCCCTCCCACAGACTGGATCCGTTCAAACCGTTGAATGCACACCAACAAATCGGCGGCGTTAAGCGACGCCAGCTTGCCTTCATAATCCGACGCAAAAGATGCGCTTTCGCCCTCCAGCCAGGTCAGGTCTTTGGCCAGCGCATCGCTGTCTTCGCCGGGATAAAGGTCATCAAGCTTCCATTCCGGCAAATCGCCAAGGTCTTTACCCCCGGACGGGTCATGGGCGTCACGGGGCAGGTCGAAAACGGGAAGGGGATGCATGCGGGCTCCTGATACTTGGGAATTTACCCTGATGTAGAAGGAACCCCGCGAAAGGAAAAGGGCCGTCGCTTCAAATGCGGCGACGGCTTACAGTTCTATCTCACCACCGGGTTCGGGGGTGCTGGGTACTTCAGGTGTTTGATTGCGTTCCTGCGGGGACTTACGCCGGATGATAATGTCACCGTTTGGCAAAACCTCGGGCGGATGATACGCGCTTAGATCGCCCATTTTGGCCATTAGATCTTCCAACGCAGGGGCGAGTTCTTCGAGCTTGGGCGCCAGATCTTCGGCCCAGCGCTCCATCAAAGTTTGCGCCTCTTTCGACATGTCCTCAAAGCGTTTGAGAAAGTCATCCATTTGGCTGTCGTCAGCCTGAGCGGGAAGGCTGACCAAAAAGGCTGTGGCGGTCGGTGCAATGAGATGTCTCATGAAAGGAATATAGGCAGAGATGGTCGAGAATCCAAATCGGTTGAAGCGCGAAGCCGCGCATTTATCGCCTGCCGGGTCAGATCAAAGCTTTGGGTGTTCGATCAGGTCAATAATCTGCCAAGCATCGACGGTTCAACAATGCGATGTTAGCTACCCAGGTCCAAATCAAGGGTCACGGGGAAGTGGTCGCTGGCTGTTAGCAGGGCCTTGCAAAGTGCGTCGTCCTTGAAACACGAAGGCGTATCAAAGGGATGCCAGATCTTCCAAACTGGGCGGGTGCGTGCGCGAAGACGCGGGGAAATCATGATGTAGTCGAGAAGCGCGTTCAGATAAGTTCGCGACTTATGGTTGTAAAATCGCGCGCTGGTGGGGGCTGCCTGGCGTGGGCGTAATACGTCAGCGCCGTGTGGATCGTATAGCTGTTGGTCCGCATCCCGCGATACGCCCAAGACAATCTCTATCCCGGATTGGCCAAACAACTTTTCGTATTCATCAAGCCCCGGCCCGTCATTGAAATCCCCCATCACGATAAGGTCTTCGTCGCGCGCAAGATGATCGTCGATGCGTCGTCGCAGCCAGATAAGCTGCGCTAATTGCTTGCGCCGATTGGCAATCGACAGGCGTACTGCTTCGGCCTCTGTTCGGGCACCGTGGGGGGCCTTCGATTTTGCATGCACCCCGATCAGGCGCATGGGATCAGCTCCTTTGGGAAACACGGCCAGTTCTAATGGCGGTTTTGACCAGACAATTGGGTCGGGCTGTGCGTCGGTGTCCAGGTCAATCCGGAACTCTGTTTCAAAGCCAGGGGCCTGTGCGCTGGCTTGCGGATCATGGCTGGGTTCCATGACATCGGGGTCATACAAAAGCGCGATCTCTTGCTGGGTGTCATTGCCGTACCCAATGATCGCCTTGCGTGTGCGCAGGGAAAAGCGTGCGGCAAATACT
The DNA here is from genome assembly GCA_039030095.1 of Pseudomonadota bacterium. Taxonomy (GTDB): domain Bacteria; phylum Pseudomonadota; class Alphaproteobacteria; order Rhodobacterales; family Rhodobacteraceae; genus Amylibacter. The sequence goes on from JBCCET010000057.1 coordinate 6,575, forward strand.
TCAAGCGCTGCCACGGTGGACTGGTCTCGTCCCTCATTGGGTGCTTCGATCACCATCACCGCATCTGCATCAAGCGCCTGGAAAACATGTCCAAGTGCCGCTGTTTGCATGGATTTCGTTACATCATGTCGTCCTGACCAACTGCCATCGTCAATCAGCTGGTTGTCCCCATCAAAGAGGTTGGCGAACCATTCTACGTTATAGGTGGCAAGCCGCATCAGCCGGGATCGTGGGTGTCAGAAATTGTGTGCCACGCCTCATTGATGGCGATCATGTGCTTGGTCGCCATTGTTATCGCCTCTTCCGGCAGGCCGTGGGACATCAGGCGGTCTGGGTGGTTGTCGCGCACCTTTTGGCGCCAGACCTTGCGGATGTCTTCCAGTGTCATTTCGGGCGTGACGCCCAAAACGTCATAGGCGTCTGGCGGTGCGTCTGGCACAAATCGCGTACGCAGGCCGCGAAATGCCTGCTGTGACAGGCCAAATTTTTGCGCAACCGTGTGGACATAGTCGTTTTCGGCCGGGTGATAGCGGCCATCTGCCACCGCGATGTGGAAAAGCCCTTCCACCAGATTTTCCAACACTACGTCGTCCGCTTTGAACATCTGCGCGATGGTGCGGGCATAGACCTCATACCCAGCGGCGTCTTGGCGGGCGAGGTTGAACACCTTTGCCGCTTGCGCCTCATCGCGCTTCGGGATGTGGAAAACCTCGCGGAAAGCTGCAACCTCGTCGCGGGTCACCAAACCGTCGGCTTTTGCCATTTTGGCCCCAAGCCCGATGACCGCGATGGTGAATGCGACGGACCTTTCAGGCGGGGTCGACAGCTGTTCAAAAACGCTGGCCAGGCTTTCGCCATTGGCCAGTGCTGCGATTGCGTCGGCAATTCGGGTCCAGATTGACATAGGCGCGCCCCTTCGCAAGCCATTTCAGCCAAGGCCTACAGCAGTTTATGCAGCAAAACCAGATCGAGAACGGCACCGCCTTTTTCACCGGCCTGGGGGATGCGCCCGACCTGGGTAAAGCCGCATGCGGTATGGAATGCTATGGCGCCAGGATTTGTGGCGGATATGCCCGCAATCAGCGACCTGATTCCGGCCCTTCGTGCTGCATCTTCCAGGGCTGCGGCCAGTTGGCGGCCTAACCCGCGGCCCTGCGCGGCTGGGGCTAGGTAGATTGTCTGCTCCATTGTGGCTGTGTAGCCCGGGCCTGGGCGAAATTGGGCATAAGTGGCAAAGCCTGCGATGCCGTTGTCGTCCAGCACCAGAAACGGGCGGTTCTGGGCGGTGCAAAGCGTAATCATGTCCGCTACCTGAGCGTCGGTTTTCTGCGCTGTGGTGAAGGTGACATCGGTATCCCGGATAATCGGGTTCCAGATGGCGCAAATTCCGGCGGCGTCTGTGGCCTTTGCTGGGCGTAAAAGCATGTGGAAAGGTGTTGTCAGCTGTAGCAGGCTGTCAACACCTTAGCGCTGTGTTGGTGCTGGCGTCCAAACGCGGCAGCCCTGACATGGGTAGATGGTGTCTATGCACGTATCGGTTTGCTTGAGTAAGGGTCATTCTGCTGCGATTGTTGTCTCACCTATTGGGGTGGTCGCAGCCTGCCCCCGGACCCAACGCAATATCCAGGCCGCAGGTGGGGCCAGTCGCGCGCGACGGCGCTGCAAAAGCCAGGCTGTGTCGTCGCGGGTGTGACGCGGCGCTAGGTGCCAGCGGCTTTCCACGCCCTGCCCGCCGCCGTCACCTGGGGTCAGCAAAACGCCTATAGGCCGCGTCTTGCCAAAGCTCGCGCCGGTCTCGGCCGCCAGATGCAAACGCCGGATCGGCGTCAGGGCTGGCGGGCGCCCACATTCCGCTACCACCAGGGGGACGCAGCCCGCGCGCAGGCCTTCTTCCATGGACCACAACACGTCTTCGACCCGGTGCGGCTCTGCAAAGATGATCCGGCCCGGATCCATGTAGCGCTGCACGCCCTGGCCCATCAGATGTTCCGCCTGCCACCCCGGGCGGATCCACAACACCGGCCCATCCATCTTTGCCGCCAGCATCAGGGCCAACGTGCGCCGCGCCGGGCCGCAAAATTCGTGGCAGCGATTGAATGTGATCGCCAGATTCTCGGTCAGCGGCTGGCCGGGGCCAGGGGCATGGTGTTTACGGGTCAGGGGGGGCGTGGGTTGCATGGGGATAAAGATAATGTTCCTATTTTGTTCTTTCAAGAAAAATCGACCCCTCCTTGACACCGCGTGCACCCGTGCCAGCATAAGCACAAGCGAAGGAGATCCCCCATGCAGATGAACGACCTCGGCCGTACTGGCCTGAAAGTGAGTGAGCTTTGCCTCGGCTCTATGACCTGGGCCAGCCAGAACACGGAGGCAGAGGGCCACGCTCAGATCGACAGATCGCTGGAGGCCGGGATCAATATTATCGACACGGCGGAGATGTATCCGGCGCACCCGCGCGCCGACAACAATCCTGGTGATACAGAGGCAATCCTGGGTACGTGGGTTGCCAAAAATCAGGCCAAACGCTCTGACGTGCTGATCGCCACAAAAGTCTCGGGCGCTGGGATGAAGCGTATGCGCAATGGCGCACCGATCTCTCCGGCCACAATTGACGAGGCGCTGGAGGCCAGCCTGAAGCGGCTGCAGACGGACTATGTGGATCTCTATCAACTGCACTGGCCGAACCGGGGGTCGTATATGTTCCGCCAGAACTGGAACTATGATCCGACCCAGCAAATCACCGCAGATGTGCTAGACCATATGGCTGAGGTGACGGCGCATATGGGCAAGTTGATCGACAAAGGTGTGGTGCGCGCTTTTGGGTTGTCCAACGAATCCGCCTGGGGAACTGCGAAGTGGCTGCAAGCGGCCGAGGCAAACGACGGCGCCCGCGTTGCGTCCATCCAGAACGAATATAGCCTGATGTGTCGGTTCTACGACCTCGATCTGGCAGAGCTTTCGCACCATGAAGATGTGGGACTTCTCTCATTCTCGCCCCTGGCGACCGGGATGCTTTCGGGCAAATATTCAGGGGACGCGACACCTGAGGGCTCACGCAGATCTCTCAACGCATCTTTGGGCGGGCGTCTGTCTGATCGCGCTTTGCCTGCAGCAGACGCCTATGTGGAAATCGCCCGACGCCACGGGCTGGACCCTTGCCAGATGGCGTTGGCCTGGTGCCGGACACGGCCATTCATGGCGTCTGCTATTTTTGGCGCAACGCGCATGGACCAGCTAGATATCGCGCTCGGGTCCGTGGACGTAAAGCTTTCCGATGAGGTGCTGGCAGAAATCGACACAGCCCACCGTGCTCACCCCATGCCCTATTAAAAGGGGCGGCTGCGCCGCACGCCTATAAGTCGCTTCGCTCCGAAGTGGGGGCGCTGCCCCCAAGCCCCCGGGATACTTACGGCCCAAAGAAGAAGCTGCACCTGCTTCTTCGGGCTAAAAATATCCCCGCCGGAGGCGCAGGCTGCAAAAAGCGATTTGGGTTGAGTATAAAGCACCGACCCATTCACGTCGCTTTTGAGCTTGCGTGCGAACCTGCCTTGCGACCATCTGGTCCCAACTTGAGTCGAGGGAGGACGCCATGCCACTTGCCATGAACAGAGAGGTTTTCATTACCTGTGCCGTCACAGGTGGCGGTGGAACCCAAGACCGCAGCCCCCACGTGCCGCGTTCGCCCGAGCAGATTGCCGACAGCGCCATAGCGGCAGCAAAAGCGGGCGCTGCTGTGGTCCACTGCCATGTGCGTGATCCGGAAACTGGCGCACCGCGTCGCGACGTGCATCTATACCGCGAGGTGACGGAACGGATCCGCGAAGCAGACGTGGATGTGGTTTTGAACCTGACCGCTGGCATGGGCGGCGACTTGATACTGGGTGACGTGGAAAACCCACTCGACCTAAATATGGGTCAGACAGATATGGCGGGCGCCACAGAGCGGATGGCCCATGTGGTTAACTGCCGGCCCGAGATTTGCACGCTTGACTGCGGCACAATGAACTTTGCCGAAGCTGACTATGTCATGACCAATACACCGGGAATGCTGCGGGCCATGGGGCAGATGATGACAGATTTGGGCGTGAAGCCAGAGATCGAAGCCTTTGATACGGGCCATCTTTGGTTCGCCAAACAACTTGTTGAAGAAGGCATTCTGGAAAGCCCGGCCTTGGTTCAGCTTTGCATGGGGGTGCCCTGGGGCGCGCCTGATGACCTGAACACCTTTATGGCAATGGTCAACAATGTGCCTGCCGACTGGAATTGGTCTGCTTTCGGACTTGGTCGCAACCAGATGCCTTATGTGGCAGCGGCGGTGGTGGCAGGGGGCAACGTGCGTGTGGGGTTGGAAGACAACCTGATGCTTGATCGCGGAGTTTTGGCCACCAATGAGCAACTGGTGGCCCGCGCCAAAGAAATTATCGAGCGCATGGGCGCCAGGGTCGTTGGCCCCGAAGTCGTCCGCGAGCGGCTCGGCCTAGTTAAGCGCGAGCCTGCGTGACGCGCACCCGCTGAGCTGGCAAGCAGAATGTTGCTGGCACGCTCGGTTTCAAAACGCCATCTTGATCCGCTGGTTAATCGCGCCTAGCGTGAGAATATTACTGCTTGTTCTTTTAAGATTGTCAATTTGCGAGGGTCGATTTTTTAGTCAATTGCAAAGGACCAAATGATGGCAAAGAGAGTTGATAATCCTTACGAAAAGATCATTGCCCGCGAAGAGCTACATTACTCCAAAGTTTTTTCTCAGGAAACGACGAAACTCCTTCGATCCCCGGCAGTACAAAGCAAGGTCGACCGCATTTTTAAAACCGGCGACTCTGCGTCACAGATTGACTGGAAAACCAAGGATATTTCCAAGGCAACGAAGCTTTATCGCCAGGAAGTTGACAAGAAGCTCAAATCACTTTGCCGAACCAATCCTAGTTTGATGACGTTTGCCACGGTTGAAATGGGGATGGAAAAGGGCCGCTTTCTGCCAAAAGTCAAAGTTACCGTGACTTATGCCAAGCAGATGAAGGGTGGCAAAATCCATTTTGTGGTACCCAAAGACACCTTACGTTCTGTCTCCAAGAAGTATTACGACGATGACGTGTATTGGGAGGTTGTCGCGAAGGCCAATCCGAAATCCTGGGTAGATGGAGCGTCGCTGGAAATTCCATTGATGCTGGTGCCCGATGACCTTTCCAAGAGCAAAGCTTCCTGTGCCAGCGGTGGCACGCACACCCCAGCTGCGGTCCTTTTCCCGGAGGTGTCGGTCGATTTTTCCAAAACCCTGCTGGAGAATGAGGTCTTGGTGCCCTGCAAAGGGTTACCGTTCCATATTTTGCTAAAATTCAAGTGTTCTGGCACGTTGACAGCAGGCAAGATCGGCACGATCCCGGCCAGTTTCAAGCTAAACGATTACAGCGCGACGGCGACTAAGGCTGTGAAGGGGCTGAAGTTTTCGGCTAAGGTCAAAAGCCCAAAAGCAACAGATCTCGCGGTTGTGTCGATATCCGGGGGCGCGGCTAACTGGTCCTTTTCTATCGCACTGGAAGATGGGCACAAGTTAACTGTGACAGCTGCACCGAAACCGGTCAAACTTGTTCAAAGTGGGTTTTCCATCGTCGGCAAAGTGGGTTTTTCCGTCACTGCGGAGGTGGTGCCGGAAGTTTCCGGCCTGCGGGTTGGGACGACAGAGATGGCCAAAGAGATCATGGCGGGAGCAATTGCCGCAGGCGTTACCTTTGTGATGTTTGCCGCGCTTAGAGGCATGAACATGCAGACCGCAACATCGGTTCTACTCAACAAGCCTGGCAATGGCACGATCACCTATGAGGAGGCGCAAGGCGTCATCTGATACGATTTGCCAACCAGACCAACACCGTTTTGTTTCCTTTAGTTTTCAGGAAAGACCTGCAGTGACACTTGCGTTGCTTATTCTACCCTTTACAAGGAGTTACGCGCAAACTCTGCGGGAGACTGGCCCTATGCGTTTCATCTTGTTGCTTGTCCCATTGCACTTCGCGGCCTGCACTCCGCAAGGCGTGATCCCTAACCATCAAAGACTTGATTTTGAGTACTGCGAACGCATCGCGCGTGAGACCTTTGACGCTGGGCGTATCCGCAATGATCTTTGCCCCGGCTACATGCCTGACGGGCAACCGGTAGAACTATTCCAATGAAGCGCTGGGCTTTTGCCGTCGCTTTTTGTCTGGCGGCATGCACCGGGGACAGCACGCCTATCCGAACATCGGAGGTGCCGCTGACATCTGTGTCTGTCGATGTGGACCGCTACATGGGGCTTTGGTACGAAATTGCCCGCTATCCGAACCGCTTTGAAGAGGGTTGCGTCGGCGTAACGGCGGAATACAAACGCTTGTCCAAAAAACGCATTAACGTGAAAAATACCTGCAGGAAGGACAGTCTTGATGGCCCGGTTGAGGTTGCTGACGGTCGTGCTCGGGTGGTTGGAGATGGTCAGCTAAAGGTCAGCTTCCTGCCAGGCGGACTAAGCTTTTTGGACGGGGTCGCGTCTGGCGGTTACTGGGTCATTTGGCTGGAGCCCGACTACAGGATGGCGGTGGTGGTTTCCCCTGGGAATGAGTTCGGCTGGATATTGGCCCGCGAACCACAGCCTGATTCCAATGTGACCAATACCGCCGTTCAAGCGCTAAAGGATCAGGGTTACCGGACTGATGCTTTGATTTGGGTCAAACAACCTCCAGAAGAGGACAGCTAGATGAGAAATGTTCTACTTACGGCAGTTTTCGCTATTCCGACTGTGGCCGGGGCAGACTTGCCGGAATGGGCAGGCTACTGGGCCTGGAAACCGGCGGATTGTGTGCGGGCGGGGGAACCCGGCGATGACACGCCGGAGTACATTGCACCGGACGGGATCTACGGAGTTGAATATTCCTGCGACATCCATCGCTGGATCGCCACAGGTGTTGGAAAGTCATGGCGCGTGGATATGACCTGCATGGATGCCGGTGAAGAGATCAAAGGGCCGGAACTCTTTGTAATTACAAGTGAAGACAAGCTGTTACGCATTGGCGATGACGGTTGGGTTGTGACGTTGCACCGTTGCGCAAAAGGAGTGGATGAATGACCAAAACGGCAGCAATCATTGGCGGTGGCGTGATCGGTGGAGCATGGGCTGCCCGTTTTCTGCTAAACGGATGGCACGTGCGCGTTTTTGATCCCGATCCGGAGGCGGAGCGCAAGATTGGTGAGGTTTTGGCCAACGCGCGTCCGGCCCTGCGGTCTTTGACAGAACTGCCCATGCCCCAAGAAGGCGCGGTGACCTTTCACGCGACAATCGCAGAGGCTGTTTCGGGGGCCGCTTACATTCAGGAAAGCGTGCCGGAGCGGGAGGACATCAAACATGCCACCTTTACTGAAATAACTGCAGCCTGCGACGCGGGCGCGGTGATTGGGTCGTCCACAAGTTCTTTTACACCGACGACATTGTCCGCTGAGCAATCGGACAAAACCCGGATCATGGTGTGCCACCCGTTCAATCCGGTCTACCTGCTACCGCTGGTCGAGGTGGTCGGTGGTCCTGACACGGATGAAGACGCGATTGCCACTTGCATGGATATCCTGACCGAGATCGGGATGAAGCCATTGCGGATCAAAAAGGAAATCCTGGGCCACATCGCAGACCGGTTGTTGGAAGCGGTTTGGCGCGAAGGGCTTTGGCTGGTCAATGATGAGATTTGCGACACCGAGACGCTAGACGATGCGATCCGTTATGGCTTTGGCCTGCGCTGGGCGCAGATGGGGTTGTTCGAGACCTACCGAATTGCCGGGGGTGAGGCTGGCATGTTGCATTTCATAGGCCAGTTCGGGCCGACCATGGATTGGCCGCTGTGCCACATGGATAAAGTGCCTGATCTGAATGATGCGCTGATTGCACGTGTGGCGGATCAGTCAGATGCCCAGTCCGGGCACCATTCGATCCGCGAATTGGAACGCATTCGCGATGCCAACCTTGTGGGCATGATGCGCGCTTTGAAGGCCAATGACTGGGGCGCTGGCGCGGTTTTGAAAGCCGCGGATGAGGCGCGCAAGGCAGAAGCGGGCGCGCCAGATATGACGGGGCTCGTACGCACGATGGACCGTTATGTTCCGCTCGATTGGGTAGATTACAACGGCCACATGAATGAGGCTCGCTATTTGCAGGCCTTTGGTGATGCCACGGACCGGATGATGGAATTGATTGGCTGCGATGCGGAATATATCGCCACGGGCGGCAGCTATTTCACCGCAGAAACCCATATCCGGCATATCGACGAGGTGCGCACGGGTGAGCCAATCGTTGTAGAAACCCAAGTGCTGCAAGGAGAGGGCAAAAAGATGCACCTGTTCCACCATATGAAGCACCGCGATGATGGGCGGCTTTTGGCAACCGGCGAACATATGCTGTTGCACGTAAGTCTTGATACCCGCCGCACGTCGCCACCGCCCGATTGGATGGCCGACCGGTTGTCTGCAATTGCAGCGGACCATGCAGCGTTGCCAGTTCCTGAAGGAGCTGGTGCGGCGGTCGGCAAACGGTGAGCCAACGCGTTCTGATAACCGCGGGTGCGTCCGGCATCGGCCTGGCCATAGCGCAGGCTTTTGCCGCCACGGGCGCGCAGATTTGCTTAACGGACGTGGACCCGGTTGCATTGGATGACTGCCCGTCGAAATGGCTTCGCGAAAAGGTTGATGTGACCGACGAGCAGGCCATGGCCGCCGTCTTTGAACGGGTGCAGACGGCCTGGGGTGGTCTGGATGTGCTGTGTGCCAATGCGGGCATTGCCGGGCCGACCGCTCAGGTTGAAGATATTGCCTTAACAGACTGGCGCACATGTATTTCTGTCAATCTGGAGGGGGCGTTTCTGGCGGCGAAATACGCTGCACCTCTCATGAAGGCTCAGGGTGCCGGGGCAATTGTGATCACAAGTTCAACCGCCGGGCAGCATGGCTACCCATTCCGTGCGCCATACGCGGCGGCGAAATGGGCGATGATCGGGTTGATGAAAACGTTGGCAATGGAACTTGGCCCCCATGGGATCCGGGCCAATGCAATTTGCCCCGGCTCGGTCGAAGGCCCGCGTATGGAAGGCGTCTTGGCCCGTGAAGCGGCAGCCAAAGGTACCACGCGTGATGCAATCTACGAAGGCTACGCGTCAGGGACATCCATGCGCACGTGGGTGGAGGCGGAGGATATCGCACACATGGCGGTCTTTCTTGGCTCCGATGCGGCGCGGCGGGTGAGCGGCCAAATAATTGCTGTAGACGGCGACACGTTCAACCCGGACCCGCAAGTATAGAGGTGCGCGGTGGCCTTTGGCCGCTTGCCTGCCAGGTTCCTGCGGTGGAAATGCTGTTTAGGCTACCGCAGCCCAGATCAAACCAGCGCTCAACGACGCCACGAAGCCAAGCGTCAGATAGACCGCAAACACCCGCCATTTCACTATTGCCCAAACGGCAATGGCGGCGGGGATGCAGCTGACTGATCCGGCCATCATGAACGACATGGCCGCACCCTGGCTCATGCCTTGATCGATAAGCCCGCCAACCAGCGGCGCGGCGGCATAGCCGTTAAGATAGGCTGGGCCACCGATAAGCGCACCCAGTGCGATGGTGCCAAGCCCGTCTCCACCCAGAAATTGGGCGATCCACTGGGCCGGCACATAAAACACCATCAGCGCTTCAATCAGGTAGGCAAACGTCAGCCACTTCAGCAGGAATATTCCGTTTTTGACCAAGGTGTTGGTGAAGGTTGTCACACGCTCCGCCTCACCCCAAAAACGCCATACCGGGCGACCGTGAAACGGGTTTGGCCCGCACCCGCATCCCTGCGGTTTCGCCTCTTCCCGCAGAGGATCGGCGAAGGCACCGGTCCGTGTCATCGCTAAGGTGGCAAAGCCACCGAAAAGCCCGAAACCCACGGCGCCAACGGTCTTGGCAATGGCAAAATCGGTGCCGAGCGCCGCCGTGGTGATGAAAAACATAGGCGGATCCATGATGGGGGAGGACAACCAAAACGCCATGACGGCGGCCAGCGGAACCCGCATTGCAAGCAAGGCGGCGATAAAGGGAATAACCTCACACGAACAAAACGGTGCCAAACCACCGACAATGGAGGCCAGCACAATCATGCGCACTGCCGACCCTTTGAAGGCCTCGGCAACCACACCTTCTGCGCCCGTGGCTTTCAGATAGGCCACAGTGAAAACTGCGAAACTGATGAAAATGCCCGTGTGGCCAAGGGCCTCTGCCACGAATTTCAGGATGGCCCAAAAGTCACCCGGCACCAATACCGCGACACCCGCGATTATCAGTACGATGGCGATCCAGGCCCGCTCAATCTTCCATTGGCGCTGTTCAGGGGATGTGGATAGTTCAGCCATGATCATGATCCCCGGTGTCAGCCGCGTCTGCACAGCAGTTTGTCAAGATGTAGTTGGAAAGCGCTTCGGCCATATCATAGGCCACGGAGGAGCATACAATCGTCCGTCCGCGCTTTTCCTGTTCCACCAGCCCGGCATGGACCAGAAAGCGCAAGTGGTGCGTCAGCGTGGAATTTGGGATGCCAGATCGTTCCGCCAAATCCCCGGTGGACAGGCCATCTGGCCCTGCGCGCACCAGCAAGCGCAGCACGCCAAGGCGTTGTTCTGAACCCAAGGCAGCAAAGGCTTGGGCGGCTTCTTCGATGGAGAGCGATTCTGTCAGTGCATCTTTCATAAAACTATATTTCTAGAAATATCGAAATAAAGTCAAGTGGCCCTTGGATTGCCTCGAGCGCCAGTGCTAAGGCTTGAGGCATGCAGTTAGCTCAACTGACCAAAGAAATCCGGGCCTGCCGACAGTGTTCTGATCGGTTTGCCGCGACAGCAACGGCTCATCAGCCGCGCCCGGTGGCGTGGCTTTCTTCCACCGCTCCGATCTTGATCGCAGGTCAGGCGCCGGGGGCGCGGGTGCATGAAAGCGGACGCCCGTTTACCGACCGTTCGGGTGATAGGTTACGCGACTGGCTTGGGGTGGACGAAGCCGCGTTTTACGACCGCGACCGCTTTGCCATTTTGCCAATGGCCTTTTGCTTTCCGGGCTATGACGCCAAAGGCAGCGATCTGCCGCCGCCAAAAAATTGTGCCACGTCTTGGCACACGGATGCGCTGGCGGCGATGCCCCAGGTGAAATTGCGTGTGCTGGTGGGCGGTTACGCACAACAGTGGTACTTGAAGGCCAAAGGCGTAACACAGACCGTTGCCCGCTGGCGCGATTTTGCACCGCACACCATCCCTTTGCCCCATCCAAGCTGGCGCAACACCGCCTGGATGCGAAAGAATCCTTGGTTTGAAGCTGATTTACTTCCGGTTCTGCGCGCGCGCGTGGCAGAGGTTTTGGTATGACACCGCTCGACACAGCCCATGCGGCGATGCATGCCTCCGGCACGGATGAAGATCGGCTCAGCTTTTTTGGCCGCGTGGCGGAGGCGGAACTATCGCTGGTACTCGACAGCGTAGGTGAAGACACAGCCAAGCCGCGTCTGATCGAGGTGGAGGGCGCGCGCTATGTTCTGGCCTTCGACACGGAACTGCGCATGGCAGAATTTTGCGGGCAAGAGACCCGGTACCTAAGCACTGCCGGACGGCAGATCGCAGCAATGCTTGCCGGGCAGGGGGTCGGGCTGGCGCTAAACCTGGGCACACCTTCGGCGCATCTGATCCCGCCTGAAACCGTCAGCTGGTTGCGTGACACACTTAGCACCGCACCGGAGATCGAAGAGGATCGCCCCGTTGCTGTCCATCCGCCACGAGTGCCGGAAGAACTGATTACGGCGCTGGATGCCAAACTGGCAACACTGGAAGGCATCGCGGACGTCGCCTGGCTGGCAGACCTGGAATATGAAGGTGGTCGGCGCACGGCAACGCTTGCGTTCGCGGGCGCGCCGTCTTTCGTGGAACCGGCGATTGCCGCAGCGATTGATGAAGCGCTAAAGTTTTCCAGCGCGCCCGTGTCGTTGGAGGTGCTGTTTGTGGACCCTTCCGCCCCGATCCTGGGCCCTTTTTCGCGACAGGGTCTGCGATTTGACCTGCCACAACCGCAAATGCCTGGCGCACCGGGAAGCAACCCCGCGAAACCGCCGCGACTGATTTGATCCGGTGGCTGGGTGTTTGCCCGCTGTCATACTAAGCATGACGGGTTTACACCTGCCTTATGTCAACCCTGCCTGACGTTTGGCATTGCGCCAGAGGTTGGCGAACGTATCGCTTGGCAGGACTTTGTCTGTCCAAGTTGCTGACTTTGGCGTCAGAAGATCGGTTGGCAGGATCGTGGAGCCATCGCCCACAGATTGGGCAAGCTGACTTTCGTCCAGATGTTTTGCGTCGGTGAAGTCGGCGTTTTTCACGGCAGCATAGCTTAGCTCAGTGGCAGAGAAGTTGGCGTTTTGGAATTTTGCCAGGCTTAGCTGCGAACCTTGCAGGACCGCCCAATCGAGCCAGGCATTGGAAAGATCAGCCCCGGACAACCACGCCTCTGTCAGGTTGGCTTTGAAAAGGTCTGCGCCCGCCAAAACGGCGTCTTTCAGGCGGGCACCTTTCAAGTTCGCCACGCAAAGCGATGCTTCTATGAAACTTGCGCCGTCCAGGATTGCATTGGCAAAGTTTGCATGGCTCAGATCGACACGGTCCAAATGCACGCCGCGCAGGTCCATCACATATTTCTCTGACCGCTCCTGGGCCATCGCATCGTAATCGCGGCGCCCAAGAATGGTCGCGGCGGCCTGAATGTCAGCACGTGGTACGGCATAGGCGCGGCAAGCAATCATGTCGTGCTCGCTTAGATCTGCCACGTCAATGCGTTGTCTGCGGGCCGCCGACTGGGCGTTGGCGGACGTAGCGGCCGCATCCAGATGCGGCTTAGAGGCGTTTTCCCGGATGTACGCGCAGATTGTCTCGGTAATCGGGACGTGGTCGCGGGGACTGTCTTTGGCGATGCGTTCCAACAGGTAGAGCGCGCCCATGCGCACTTCCAGGTTGGGTTCACTTTCCTGGTAACCTTCGCGCCAGATGATGCGCTCGGACCCCAGTTTTTCCACCGCTTGGCCGATACGATCGGTGATGTAGCTTTCCTCTGACGCGCGGGTGCGACGTTCTGCGTGGAAGGCGTTCAAGATCAAAAGTGGAACGGTCAACAGCCCGCCGAGCGCGGCAATCATGCCGACAATGGCCAACACGTGCCAACGCATATCAGCCACGGATCCGGCAGCTGAAAGTGTGGTTGCCAGTTGCCACAAGGAAAAGAAAACCAGCGCGATCAACGCAAGCCACAGCGGAGAGACCAGGACCGAAAGCCACCCGATAAATTTAAGAAGCGGTTTTTCCGTACGCCGGAAAAAGTTCAAACGCCGTCCCCATCCGCGCCATGGTTTGTAGCGCAACAAAAGGATCAATCCAATCAGCACAGCGCCCACAGCATAGGGCGCAGTTTCTGCGGTAATTTGAGTTGGCAGGGCAATTGGAGGCAGGTCGAGCACCCAACCCGTATTACTGTCTTCCATCCCACCCCCTTGGGAAATTACTCAAAAAATCACGTGACCGGGGTTGAGTGTGGCCGCGGCGTTAACCCCTGACAAGGTTAACAAGGCAACTTTGCGGCAGATGGGACGCTCTGTTTCTTGGGCGGAAACACAGGTGTCCATATGTAGTGGCGCACGGGCAGAGTAAAACTATCCACACCGGCTGCGCTCAGGCACAGCGGCAGTCGCAATCCCGGGTTAGCGGCATTGGGACGCAGTCAAAACCCGGTGATTCGCAACCGATTGGGGCTTGTTTCCCGCCTTGTGTTACCCCACATCCCACTCTAAGTTCACGCGACCCCGAAGTTGGGGCACTCAGACAACCACATAGCGACAAAACTCGCGCCGGGAGGCCAGATGACCGGGATTGAAAGCTTTATTCCCCTAATCCTAATTTTTGGGATCATGTATTTTCTGATGATCCGTCCTCAGCAGAAAAAAATCAAAGAACACAAAGCGATGGTTGATGCCCTGCGCAAGGGCGATCAAGTCGTCACGCAGGGTGGGCTGATCGGAAAAGTGGCCAAGGTCAAAGGCGACAACGAGATTGAAGTCGATCTGGCGGACGGTGTCCGGGTCCGCGTTGTTCAAAATACTGTCCAAACCGTGCTCAACAAGACTGAGCCGGCAAGCTAAGGCGCCCAGCACATGCTGCAATTCCCGCTGTGGAAAAAGCTGACGATCATCTTGGTGTGCGTGGCGGGGCTGCTCTTTGCAGTGCCCAACACAAGATACACTCAGGTTGAACAATACAACGACGCCAATGCCGCGATCGCAGCGGCAGAGGAAAACGGCACAACGGTTTCTGACACCGTTCAGGCCCAGTCTGAACAATGGCCAGGCTTTATACCTTCGACCCTTGTTAACCTTGGGCTAGACCTACGCGGCGGGGCGCATCTTCTGGCGGAAGTGCAGTTGGAAGAGGTTTACGCCGCTCGGATCGACGGCATGTGGGCCAGCGTCCGCGATGCCTTGCGCGAAGAACGGGCAACCATTGGCACAATCCGGCGTCAGGACGGGCCGGTTAACGAACTGCGGGTTCGTATTTCACAGCCTGAGAATATTGCTGCCGCCGTGGCAGCCGTGCGTCGCTTGGCGCAGCCGGTGGTAACGCTGACTGGGGTAGGGTCCACGGACATCGAAGTTACCAGTCAGGGTGATACGGTAATTGTCACGCTCAGCGAGGCAGAACGCAATGCTACCGATACGCGCACCATGCAGCAAACGCTGGAAATCGTGCGCCGCCGGGTGGACGAAGCAGGCACGCGCGAACCGACGATCCAGCGCCAGGGTGCGGATCGAATTTTGATCCAGGTGCCGGGCATCGGGTCCGCCGAAGAATTGAAAGACCTGATCGGCACAACCGCCAAGCTGACCTTCCACCATGTGGTCGGCAGCACAGGTGATCCAGACGCTCGCGTAACATCTCGTCAATTGCTGCTGCCGTCGTTGGACCTGCCAGGTACGTATTTTGTCTTGGAAAAGACGCCGATAGTTTCGGGTGAAATGCTGACCAACGCGCAGGGTATTTTTGACCAGAACAACCGCCCGGCCGTGAGCTTTACCTTCAACGGGTCAGGCGGTCGAATTATGGGTGAACACACCGCCGCCAACATCGGCAACCCGATGGCGATTGTTTTGGACAGCGTTGTTGTGTCCGCACCCACGATCCAGGGCCATATCACCTCTAACGGACAGATCACCGGCCAGTTTACGCTGGAAGAAACCACAAACCTTGCCATTCAGCTGCGTGCGGGCGCGCTGCCAGCCAAGATCACCTATCTGGAAGAACGCACTATCGGGCCAGAGTTGGGCCAGGATAGCATCGACGCGGGCCGCATTGCCTGTATCGTGGCTTTCATTGCCGTGCTGATTTTCATGTTCCTCAGCTACGGCACCTTCGGTTTATTTGCCAACATCGCATTGATCCTGAACGTGGGGCTGATTTTTGGCCTCCTTAGTTCCATTGGTGCCACGCTGACCCTGCCCGGTATCGCGGGGATCGTGCTGACCATCGGGATGGCGGTGGATGCCAACGTGCTGGTGTTTGAGCGTATTCGCGAAGAGCTAAAGTCCGGTCGCGGCCCGGTGCGGGCGATTGAGATCGGATATGAGCGTGCGATTTCGGCCATCGTTGACGCCAATGTTACCACTCTGATTGCAGCTTTGATCCTTTTCGCCATGGGATCCGGCCCGGTGCGCGGGTTCTCAATCACCTTGGGGCTCGGGATTATCACATCGGTCTTCACGGCGATTTATGTGACTCGGATGATGATCTCGATCTGGATCGAAACACGCCGACCCAAAACGATAGAGGTCTGAGATGCGCCTAAAGCTTGTCCCGTCAGAGACCAAAGTCGATTTCTTCGCCTGGTCAAAGGCAACCTTCGGGGCGTCAGTCCTGGCTATGGTTGTTTCCATCGTTTTGTTTTTCGTGGTTGGGCTGAACTTCGGCATCGACTTTCGCGGCGGCACAACGATCCGCACCGATAGCACTGTAGCCGTAGACATTGCGGCCTATCGCGCGGCGCTGGAACCATTGCAGTTGGGCGATGTGTCGATCACGCAGGTCACAGACCCGACGAAGCCCAATCAGAACGTCGCGCAAGTTCGTATTCAAGCGCAAGAAGGCGAGGAATCTATCACTAACGACGTGATCCTTGCGGTTAAGCACGCGCTTGCGGGCACTGCGGGTGGCGTGGCCTTTGTCTCTGTGAAAGTCCCGGAAGGTTCCGAACTGCCTGAAGGTGTAGAGGCAACCGAAGATGGCTTCCGCGTGGCTTTTCCAATCACAACCCCTTTGGAAGAGTTGGAACAGCAGAAGCAACGTTTTGTGGGGGAGGCTGTTTCTGCCACAAGTTCAGAAATCACCTATGAAAACATGAGCTTTCCGCAGGTGGACAGTGTTGGCCCCAAGGTGTCCGGCGAGTTGATCCAAAGCGCTGTGATTGCCGTTGTACTGGCCATCATGGCAGTGCTTTTCTACATCTGGCTACGGTTCGAATGGCAGTTCTCAGTGGGTGCGGTCGCCGCGTTGGTCCACGACATCGTGCTGACCATCGGTGTATTTGCTGCGCTGCAAATCAAGTTCGATCTGGCCATTATTGCAGCATTGCTGACCATCGTTGGATACTCTCTCAACGATACGGTTGTTGTGTTTGACCGGGTGCGCGAAAACCTGCGCAAGTATAAGGTCCGTCCGCTGAAAGAGGTTTTGAACCTATCGATCAACGAGACGCTCAGCCGGACGGTAATGACCTCTGTCACCACGCTGATCGCGCTGATCTCGCTCTTTGTTTTGGGCGGCGACGTGATCCGGGGATTTGTCTTTGCAATGATCTGGGGCGTGGTTGTGGGGACATATTCGTCGGTCTTTGTCGCATCAAACATCCTGTTGCGGCTTGATGTGAAGCGGGACTGGTCGAAGCCGGACGCGACCGAAGGCAATCGATTCGCCAACGTAGACGCCTGACCCTGTGACGCTGATCTGGGACGCGCTGGCAACACCTGGCCTTTGGTGGATTGCCATAGGCGCGTTCCTTGCAGGCACGGTGCGCGGGTTTGCAGGCTTTGGCACCGGGATGATTTACTTGCCCTTTGCCAGCGCAGTTCTGTCCCCTGTGGGGGCAATCTTATCTTTGACCATAATGGATGGGATCGGACCTTTGCCGGTCATTCCATCCGCACTTCGGACTGCGCCGCGCAAACCCCTGATACTGCTGATTGCGGGCATGGCGCTTTTCCTGCCGATTGGCCTGATGGTGCTGACGCTGATGGCGCAAACCACGTTTCAATGGGTCATAGGGTCCGTCACATTACTCGCCGTTGCGTTGCTGATCGGTGGGTTCCGCTTTCCCGGAGCGGTGACAGCACCAGTGTGGTTTGGAACTGGCGCAGCGGTTGGCCTGCTTGGCGGGGCGGTTGGTGTTCCCGGTCCGCCAGCGATTCTGGTGTCCATGGCCAGCACCATGGGGCCGGCGGCGATCCGTGCGGTCAACATGGTGCTGTTGTTCAGCTATGACGCGATCATTTTTCCGATGATGTGGTTACAGGGAATGTTTTCGCTGACGCCGGTCTTGATCGGCGCGATCATGTTGGTTCCGTATCTTGTCGGCCTGTCCATCGGCACAGCCATTTTCGACCCCACCAAAGAGAAAACCTATCGCGGCGTTGCTTATGCGGTGATCACCTTTGCCGCGCTGATGGCCTTGCCTGTTTGGGGCGGTTGATGGCGCGATTCCGCAAATCAGCTTGCGCTTTGCTCTTTCCCTCGAAAAAACACCCGCTATGTTGGCGCCGAAGCGGCCCGCCCAGCATTTGAGTAGCCAAAAGGGCCGTCCCATCCATTGAACAAGGGGCTGACACATGGCATTCGAACTTCCCGCACTTCCTTACGCGCATGATGCGCTGGCCGACAACGGCATGTCGAAAGAGACGCTGGAATATCACCACGACTTGCACCACAAGGCGTATGTGGACAACGGCAACAAGTTGATCGCTGGCACGGAATGGGCTGACAAGTCCATGGAAGAGATCATCGTTGGCACTTACGACAGCAGTTCGGTGGCGCAAAACGGGATCTTCAATAACATCAGCCAGTTGTGGAACCACAACCAGTTCTGGGAAATGATGGGTCCGGGCCAATCTTCTATGCCGTCTGAGCTGGAAGCCGCAATTGCTGACAGCTTTGGATCTGTTGATGCTTTCAAAGAAGAGTTTTCGGCCGCGGGCGCTGGTCAGTTCGGCTCCGGTTGGTGCTGGCTTGTCAAAGACGCAGACGGCGGGCTTAAGGTCACCAAGACCGAAAACGGCGTGAACCCACTTTGCTTTGGCCAGACCGCGCTTTTGGGCTGCGATGTTTGGGAGCACAGCTACTACATCGACTTCCGCAACAAGCGCCCGGCCTACCTGTCGAATTTCCTCGACAATCTGGTGAACTGGGAAAACGTTGCAAGCCGTATGTAAGCGCCGAACAGTTTCGTAAATTAGGAGCCTCGCCCGAAAAAGGCGGGGCTTTTCTCATTTCAGAGCATTTTTACAGATGGTGCGCGCTACTTTGAAGCGCGACTCCTATTAGAAAACAATAGGTTATCTAATAGGAGAATATCGCATGGGAGCCGTTTACAC
>JBCCET010000058.1:0-24597 GCA_039030095.1 Pseudomonadota bacterium
CCAACGGCCTGTGCGCCGCCTTGCGCGGCCATTTCATAGAGCCGCGCGCCCGTTGATTGATCCCAGTCACCCAATACGTTTCGGCCCAAATCCCGCAATCTTTGGGAATACTCCAACGTTCGCAGCTCCTCCGCCAGAGCTACGCGTACGTTGCTGTCTGATCCAACGCCAAAGCGCCCGCCATGGGCCAGATAAGATGGCCCGTTGAAAGGCCCATCGCCTAAATTTGCCTCAGTGATTGGGCAAAGACCGGCCACGGCGCCTGATTGCGCAAGACCGCGCGTTTCGGCAGGTTCCATATGGGTTGCGTGGATCATGCACCAGCGGGGGCCCACGCCAATCTCTCCCAATGCCCATTCAACAGGACGCGCGCCATAAGTCGCGCGCACATCAGCCACCTCTCTGGGTTGTTCAGCAATATGCATATGAACAGGGCCATCTGGGCGCGCGGCCAAGAGAGCCCGCAGGTCAGCGGGTGACGTTGCCCGCAGGGAATGGGGGGCGATGCCAACTACCGTGTCGGCGGGCAATGACTTACAGGCAGCCTCCGCCCCTTCGACGAGGCGCAGGTATTCGTCCAAATCCGCGCCGAACCGAGCCTGTCCCGGTTCCAAAGCCCGCTGGCCCGCACCGCCATAGGAGTAGAGGACCGGCAGCAGCGTCACACCAATCCCGGTTTCCTGCGCAGCGGCGGCTATCCGGCCAGACAGTTCCGCCAGTGTGTCATAGCGCGCGCCGCCCGGGGCGTGGTGTAGGTAATGAAACTCCCCAACACTGGCGTACCCCGCCTCCAACATCTCAACAAATACCTGGGCGGCAATTGCCTGCACCTGATCAGGTGTCAGCTTTTCAACGAAGCGGTACATCAACGTGCGCCAGGTCCAGAAACTGTCAGCCGAGGGCCCGCGCCTTTCGGTCATCCCGGCCATAGCGCGCTGAAAACTGTGGGAATGCAGATTGGCCAATGCAGGCAACAACGTATCATGGGTAGGCGTCGCCGTTGAGCCCGGCGTGACCGCTTTGATCTTCCCGTTGTCAATCGCCACGGTTACGTGATCTGCCCAGCCATCAGGCAGCAAAGCGCGGCGGGCTGTCAGTTCTAGCATATGGACGCTCCATTTTGACTAGTCATAATGGCGATACCCCGTCCTTAGATCGAAGACAACGGCCTTGCCAGCGCGGCCCAAGCTGCCCAATCTGCCATGGGAGGAGACCCGCGATGCGCTACGACCCGACCAAAGACCCCTGCCCCCTGCCCTTTTCGCCGTTCAAAGCCTGTACCGTGCCGCGCCCCATCGGCTGGCTGTCTACGGTTTCCAAAGACGGCGTCCACAATCTTGCACCGTTTTCCCAGTGGCAAAACCTGACGTTTGACCCTCCCATGGTGATGTTTGCCGCCAACCAATACCCGGACGGACGCCGCAAAGACACCGTCGTGAATGCCGAGGAGACCGGCTGGTTTGTCTGGAACATGGCAACTTATGAACTGCGTGAGGCGGTGAATGCCAGCGCACAGGATTTTGGCCCGGACGTGGATGAATTTGATGCAGCCGGTGTTACAAAACGCGCAGCGGTGCTTGCCCCAGGCGCAATGGTGGCCGAAAGCCCCTGCCATTTTGAATGCCGCTATCTGAGCACCCACCGTCTGCCAGGTAACACGCCCGTGGGCTGGGTAGAGGTGGTCTATGGCCGGGTGGAGCAAATCCACGTCAATGACGCTGTGATCGGGAGGGACGGCAAGATCGACATTCCCGCAATCCGCCCGCTCGCCCGAATGGGGTACTACGACTACACCTCAATCACGGAGGTGTTTGAGATGCGCATCCCAGGCTCCTCGGCAGCGGCGGACGGCTTGGAAGGTAAAGCCAAAGACAGCTAGGGGGCCGGCAGCAGCGGAAACTCCGGCGTTGCATGTGTGCGCAGCAGTTCCAGCGCGGCGGCATCGGTCCAATAGTTGGTATGCCCCCCGGCTGGGATGGGTTTGTTCATCGGCCAGTCTTTCACCTGTTTGGACGTCACCTCTGTGCCCACAAAATCATCGGTGCGGTATATGTTGGTCCAGTCCTTGATCCCCGTTGGATCCAGTATATCAATCCAGAAGCTTTCGGAAAAATAGTGGTTGTAGAGATGGCTAATCGGCGACCCCATGGTGACCAGATCAGGCGCCAGATATTTCGGCATACCGGGTTCGCGCAGTTTTTCGGCCAAACGCCCTTTACGCAGGGCTTGAAACGCCACCAGCGTGCCTTGCGAATGGGCAATGACAACCACCTCTGAATAAGGTTTGTCACGTGCCTCTGCTGCTTTCAGCATGGATGTATAAACCAGATCAAACCGGTTCAAAATCCGCTGTCGCATTGGGTAGAGATCTTCGTCAGGCTCAGCGCTGTCCTCTGATTTCACGAACCAGACGACCACATCGTTTGCAATACCGAAACCCACCGAGATATAGGACCGTGCAAATGAGAAGACGAGCCCGGCGCCCGCCACCAACATCAGCGCAAAGCCGTAGATACTGTCTTTCAAGAAGTCCTGAGCGGAGATCAGCGACACTTGAACAGCCTGTAGCCAGCTTTCTTCCTCGGGCGACAGAAACGGCGCAATTTCGAACAGAACCACCATGAACAGAAGAAAGACACAGGCAGTCAGGGCAAACCGAAGGCTGGTGCTGATGATCAGCCTTGGTGGAGCGTAGTCGATTGTATCGCCTTTTTGCCGCCATTTATGCCATTGCAGCGCGGCGATACGGTGAACACCCACCAGCGTGCAGGCGAGCACCAAAAGAAAGGTCGCCAGACTTATGGCGGCGGCCACCGATTTTGCCTCCAACGTGCTTTTTGCCAGCACGAACTTCGGCAACGTCAGCAGCCCAACAACGCTTTCCTGCAGTTCCACGCTTGCGCTGCGCCCCTGCGGTTCCCGCCCGCCCGAAACGGAACTGTTGCCACCAGCGTTACCACGCGACGACGTGTCGGTGCCGGTCCCCGTGCTTGTTCGGATTGTAGCGTTGTTTTGAATGTCGGCCCGGCCGGTCGGTCCCACTTCCGATGATTTACCAAGCTCGACGCCACCGGTAGGCGCCGGACTTTCACCGCTGTCCGGCTGGCTGGCGACCTGAATTGTGGGCGATGCGTCAAAGGAGGGTTGGAAGCGAGCAAAAAATTCTGTGATGCCGGCCCAAACAATCAAAGCCATGAAAAGCCAAATCACCATCACCAGCGCACAGGTCGCAGGATAAAGCGTGCGTTTGAAACTGGCGTCTTTGCTGAAAAGATCGACCAAGGCCTGATTTATTCCAAGCAGCAGGACCATGACAATTGTCACCGCCCAGCACAGGGCGTTGGCCAGCACCAGGGTTTCGGTATACCAAAGCAGCCTGCACCGCGCGTTAGCAAAGCCGTCGACCGACAGGCAGGCCCAGACCTTTGTATCCATGGCAGGTGTAATTCGGCCAAGGATTGCTTCCAACATCCCCAACGACATGTAAGCCGCGCTCAAAGCGGTTATCGCAACCAGCGCAAACATACAGCACGCCATGATCAACAGGCCGTTCAAAAACGAATTGTAAAGATGGCTGGACCGATCGTGGCGATTGAAAAACCAAAAGGCCATCAAACCACTGGCGGCCACCAGCAACGTAATATCAGGGATTATGCCTTCAAAATCCACATGTTCGCGCGCCAGAACACTGGAAACCGCATTCACAAAAACAAGCGACAACAAGCTTGCGCCAAGGGCTATGTTGATCGCAATGATGGGGCCATGCAGCATCGACACAAAGCCCCGCGCCAACAGCGAGCGCAGGCTTTGGGTGTTCTTTTCATTGCGGTTTTCCCGGATGATATGGCCAAGGCTCATAATCAGCGTGAAAAGCGCGATGATCCCGCGCAGCCGTCCGTCAAAGCCGCGTGACAGGTCACCCCAGTACACTTCCGCAAAATCAGTGCGTCGGTTGCCGTCTTTGACTGACCGGATGTCACAGGGGAAAAGATCTGCGTCGCCCGATTTGGACCAACGGGTCTTCATCTCATGCAGATGGCGGGTCTGAGGTTCCACATGGCACGGTCGGTCACCTGTCAGGCCGCCCACCAGCAGATCTACGGTTTCTCCCGGCATCTGTTCACCGATGCCGTGGACGACAAGCACAAGCCGATCTTCCGTGTCAGTTTCGTCGGCACCCGCCGACGCCCCACCCCGTTTGGTCACGCAATATCCCCCAACGGCTCAAAATAATTGGATTTACATCACAATACACACCGTAGATTGCCAAAGGGCAGCCGATCGCGCAACCCCTGGTGGGTATGGGTCAGCGCTGTGCCGACTGCCAGTTGGGGTGGACCCAGGGTTCTGCGTTTGAGGGTGGCAGGGGATGGCGTCCGAGAATATGATCGCTGGCCTTTTCACCAACCATGATGGAAGGGCCGTTCAAGTTGCCATTGGTGATTTGCGGAAACACCGAACTGTCAGCCACCCGCAACCCATCCACCCCTATGACGCGGCATTCCGGGTCGACCACGGCGTGCGGGTCATCGGCACTGCCGATCCGGCACGTGCCGCAGGGGTGATAGGCGCTTTCGGCGTGTTCCCGAATGAAATCGTTGAGTTCATCATCTGATTGCACGCCTGCGCCGGGTTGGATTTCACCGTCATAAAACGGCTCAAACGCCGGTTGGGCAAAAATCTCCCGCGTAAGGCGGATGCAGGTCCGGAAATCCTCCCAATCCTGCGGGTGGGACATATAGTTGAAGGCCAGTTTCGGCGGTTCTTTTGGATCAGCGGACCGCAACGTGACCGCCCCGCGAGAGGCGCTGCGCATCGGTCCCACATGGGCCTGAAATCCGTGGCCTTCCGGCGCGATTTGACCGTCGTAACGCACCGCGATTGGCAAGAAGTGGTACTGGATATCCGGATACTCGACGCCCGGCTTCGACCGGATGAAAGCTGCGGATTCGAATTGGTTCGACGCCCCCGGCCCGGTTTTGGTAAACAGCCAGCGGGCGCCCACATAAGCCTTCCCCAACAAGTTCCAATACTTGTAGAGCGTGATCGGTTGTTTCGATTTTGCCTGAATGTAGAGTTCCAGATGATCTTGCAGGTTGCGCCCCACACCCGGACGGTCGGCGCGCACTTCTATTCCCAGAGCACGCAGTTCTGCCGCCGGACCAATGCCTGACCGCAGCAATAGCGCGGGGGAGTTGAACGCGCTGGCTGCAATCACCACATCCCGGCCTGCGCGAATAACCTCCGTTTTACCGTTGATCACCACTTCTACGCCGGTGGCACGTTTGCCTTCAAAGGTAACGCGTGATGCAAGCCCGCGGATCAGACGAACGTTGTCCCGTTTCAAGGCGGGCTTCAGGTAAGCTTTTGCCGCTGACCAGCGTTCCCCGTTGTGGACGGTCTGATCCATCGGGCCAAAGCCTTCTTGCTGCTGGCCGTTGTAGTCGTCTGTGACCTGATAACCTGCCTGGCGCCCGGCCTCCACAAAAGCGGTGTTCAGTGGATTGTCCCGGCTGCCGCGTTGAACATTCAAAGGACCGTCATTGCCGCGCCAGTCCGGATCACCGCCATGACCCGACCCATCCCAGTTTTCCAACCGGTGATAGTACGGCAGCACATCCGCGCCGGACCAACCTGTGGCGCCCATCTCTGCCCACTTATCGAAGTCGCGCATATGGCCCCGCACATAGACCATACCGTTGATGGACGACGATCCGCCGATCACTTTGCCACGTGGCGCGGCCAGCCTGCGCCCGCCAAGGGCCGGTTCAGGTTCGGTCTGATAACCCCAGTCGTACCGCGCCATGTTCATCGGGTATGACAGCGCGCCAGGCATTTGGATAAACGGTCCTGCGTCCGTTCCACCGTGTTCGATCACGATGACCGAATGTTTGCCATCCTCTGACAACCGGTAAGCCATCGCGCAGCCGGCGGAACCGGCCCCGACAATCACAAAATCAGCTGCAGCAAAATCGCCTCTGGCGCCTAGGTTTCCGGTCATACGGTGTTCCTTAGCTCATCATAGTTAAGCATTACGTGGGTTTGGTAGGCTGGCCGTTCAGAAAGACGGTTGTAGTAGCCCCGCAGGTTGGGCAGTTCGCGCCGGTCTATATCCATATGGAAGTATCGGTAGAGCACGTGACCAAACTGGATGTCCGCCAGTGTCAGCGCATCACCAACCAGAAATCCCGAGGCAAGACGCGGCTCAGCCAGCGCCAGTTCTGCCTCCAGCCGGTTGATGGCGGCCCGTATGGCTGCGTGGTCATGGCGGTCCTTTGGTGTGCGCACAGCCGCCCAGAATATTGGGAACGTGAAATTCTCAGCCACTTCGATCTTGGCCCAGGTGGCCCACATGTCGATCTCTGCACGGGCATATGGATCTGCGGGCCAAAAGCGCGCGTCCGCATGCAGCCCGGCAAGATAGCGCAGAATCGCGTTTGTTTCCCACAATGTGCGCCCGTCCGGCAGTCCGAGCGTCGGGATCTTGCCGTGCGGGTTCATCGCACGAAACTCCGGCGTGTCGAGGCGGGCGAAATTTTCACCGTAGTCGAGCCGGGTTACGCCAATCCCCATCTCTGCACAGGCCCACATGGCGGCCTGTACATTTGAAGAGGACGCACGTCCGTATATGGTGTAGCCGCTCACCCCTCATAGCGGGGGAAACGCTGTCCCCCGTCCACATCGTTCAGGTCCATATGGTTGCGCATGTAGCGCTCGGATGCGTCTTTCATCGGCTGGTGATCCCATGACGTGTAGGCGCCTTGACGCAGGGCCTCGTAAACCACCCACCGACGGGCTTGCGACGTGCGAACCTCTGCGTCGAATGCCTCCAGGTCCCACTGGGCCGCTGCCGCAATGCGGAACTGTTCCAGCACGTCGGCGCAGCCCGGATCTTCGGCACGGTCGTCCAGTTCCCTAGGGTCATCGTCGAGGTTAAAAAATTGTTCCGGGTCGAGCGCGCAATTGGTGTATTTCCACGCCCCCGCACGCATAGCCACCACCGGCGAATAGCTTGCCTCTGCAGCGTATTCGATCAGGACCGGCGCTGTGCGCGGCGTCCCGTTTGCAAGTCGGGTAAGGCCTTCGCCGTCCACCCAAGGTGCCACATCGGCGTCCGGAATACCTGCAATCTCCGCTAGTGTTGGCGCGATGTCGACGGTGCTGACGGGGGTTTCAACCAGCCCCGGTGCCATACCGGGTGCTGCAATCATGAGAGGTACGCGGGCAGAGTTTTCATAAAAGCTCATTTTGAACCACAGACCGCGATCACCCAGCATGTCGCCGTGATCAGAAACAAACAGGATCACCGCCTCCTGCCCGGTGGCGTCCATCGCCTCCATCACCTCACCGATTTTTTGGTCCAGGTAAGAGATATTGGCGAAATAAGCGCGACGAGACCGTCTGATGTCTTCAGGCTTGATGTCATAAGCCTGCCAATCGTTGGCATCGAAAATGCGTTTGGAATGGGGATCGTGGTCGTCATAGGCCATCGCTGGAACCGGCGGGTCCAGGTGTTCGCAATCCTCGTAAAGGTCCCAGTATTTGGGTCGCGTCACGTATGGATCGTGTGGATGAGTGAAGCTGACGGTCATGCACCAAGGGCGGTCGTCTTTGGACCGGGCGTAGTCATAGACTTTTTGCGTGGCGTGGTAGGCGACCTCATCGTCATAGTCCATCTGATGGGAGGCCGCCGCCGTGCCTGACACCTTCACTGCGTTAAGCGTGTGATACCACCAGTCAATCCGTTCGCCGGGTTTTCGGTAGTCCGGCGTCCAACCAAAGTCCGCAGGATAGACGTCCGTAGTTAGGCGCTCCTCAAATCCGTGCAGCTGGTCGGCGCCCACGAAATGCATCTTGCCAGACAGACAGGTCTGATACCCCGCGCGCCGCAGATGGTGGGCGTAGGTCGGAATGTCAGAGGCAAATTCAGCCGCATTGTCATAAACCCCTGTGCGGCGCGGCATTTGGCCGGTCATGAAAGACGCCCTTGATGGCCCACAGAGTGGCGAAGCTGTGTAGGCGTTGGCAAACCGGGTGGAGCGATCCGCCAATTTGCGCAGGTTTGGCACATGTAACCAGTCCA
Source organism: Pseudomonadota bacterium (assembly GCA_039030095.1). Lineage (GTDB taxonomy): Bacteria > Pseudomonadota > Alphaproteobacteria > Rhodobacterales > Rhodobacteraceae > Amylibacter. The sequence goes on from JBCCET010000058.1 coordinate 8,084, forward strand.
ATGGACCATCGGGGAAAAGTGTTCCGGTCAACTGATCGACCATAAAAATCAGAATATTGGGTTTGGTCATGGCGTGGCCCCCAGGTGACGGTCCACGACCGCCTCAATTATTGCGATGATTTCGGTCCGCGAGGCGGATTTTTTGTGCAAGGCACGCCGGATGTAAAAGCCATCAATCAGCGACGCGACAACCCGCGTCAGCTGATCCGCTTCTGCATCTGGCAGCAGTTGGCGCAGGGCAAACATCAGATTGGAATGCAGGCGGCGCGAGTATACTCGAAGCAGACGTTGAGCGTCGGGTACGGTCTGGGCGTAGACATAAAAGTTCAGCCAGGCCGCTACCGTTTCAGGGTCAAAATTGTGGCGATGAAAACTTGCTTCAACCACCGCTGTAACGCGCGCGCGGGGGTTGTTCGCAATGGCCAACGCGCGGCGGACCTCCGCTCCATAAAGGCTCAGTATGTGGCGCATGGCGGCCAGAAAGATTTGCTCTTTCGATCCAAAGTAGTGGTGCGCCAAACCGCTCGACATCCCTGCCCGCTTGGCGATGCGCCCCACGGTCACGTCAAGCGATCCGGCGGCCCCGATCTCTGAAATCGTGGCGTCGATCAGCGCCTTGCGGCGCACAGGTTCCATTCCCAGCTTTGGCATGGACGCGACTTTTATTTATATTGACTGGTCAGTCAATAACCCGCGCACAAACAAAGTTGATGGGCCCCAGAAAAAGCCCGGGGCTGTTTTAGGTCCAGAGCGCCGCGAGATACTTGAATGTTCAGATTTCTCGCGAGACGCTTTAGTCCCAAACTTTCCAGAAGTCGTCAGTCTGGCCGTTGACTGATCCGGCGTAGGCCAGTTGCAAGAACTCTGCGTCCCACCCCAGCAGGAAGTAGCAATCCGGGTCCTGATAGGCCTCTGGTATCACGCGGACAAGGAAAGGCCCTGGGCGACCGCCTGCAGCGTCACATTGGTCGGCGATATAGAAAAAGCTCTCGGTCACGCCTTCGCCGTCGTAGTATTCGTAGATCTCTGCGCCCACGATCTCCCACATTGTGCGGCCGTCAGAGTGGCGCCATTTGCCCTGTATCCCCAGCGTTGTGTTATCCACTTCGGTTTCTGACCGGCGTTCAGCGGCGGTGTAAACGGCCACCTCAGCCGAGATGTCACCGTAGTTCAGTACATCCCCTGACACCGTCAAAAGAGTGCCAGGTGACAGTCCATCCAGATAGTTCAACCGATCTAAAACTGACCCACCTCCGTCATAAGCAAACCAACGCCAGCCGTTTGCATAAAACCTGCAAGACAGATTACCGTCGATCCGGTCGCAGCCTTGAAAGACCGCGGTGACTGTGAATGGCTCACCCAGCGATCCCGGCTGTGGGCTGGAAGGCTGGGTAGGACGGGCCACTTCTTCCTGTTTGGGTTCAGGCTCTGGCTCTGGATCGCGCTGGCTGTCAGCGGCGATCAAGGTCAGCGTGAACGACTTCGCCTGGCCGGTGTCTACTTCCGAGAAAACCTCCCGCCGGTATCCGCGTGCCTCACAGTCTTTTTCGCCCCGGATAGTGAAGGGTTCAGATTGGGTGCAAAACCAATAATCTTCACCTACAAAGGTGCCGCCTGGCACAGTCGCGCGATAATAGTAGTAGCGGTTTTTCAAATCGCCCCCAGCTGCGTTTTTGCATTCATTGGGGTCAATCGCCCACCACCCTTCGGAAACCCAGGCATCGCCGTCTTTGTAGGCGATGGCCACGCTTTGGCGCAGATCCGTGTCATTACAGATCTTGAATTGGGCCACTGCACCTGTGGCGGTCATCAGCAAGCTCAGACAGGCCGCCGCAAGTTTAAGAAGTGTCATCGGCGTCCGCCTTTGTTAGTGGATTATTCAGGGATCAAGGCACGAGTGATAGTTTAAATGTCGTGGCTGTCTCGCCTGTGTCAATTTCAGAGAAAACCTCCGCCGCATACCCGCGACCCGGGCAATCCGCATTACCGCGTATGGTGAACGCAGATGTCGCGGTACAGAACCAGAAGTCCTCGCCAGGGAAAGTGCCGCCAGCCACCATAGCGCGGTAGTAGTAATACCGATTTTGCAGATCACCTGCCAAAAGAGTTTTGCACCCGCCCGGTTCAATATTCCACCAACCCTCGGACACCCATGTCTCGCCATCTTTGTAAGCGATAGCCACGCTTTGGCGCAGTTCGGTTTCGTTACATACCGCAAAATTTGCGGCGGCTGGGGCGGCCGCTGAAACGGCGCCCAAGGCCAATGCCAGTGCCAATGATTTTTTCAACTTAATCTCCCATATTAACTTTGGTGTTAGCTAACCCCGGTTTGTGCTCAATGGGAAGGAAAAATACTGCCACAGTTGGTTCGGGTTGCGATCAGCACCCCGCATGTAACCAACGGTGGTCATTCCTTTGGTCGAGTTGGCCATTGCCTGCTGCGGCACCAATCGCTGCCAAGAATAACCTGCCGTTCTGAACAAATGCCGGCCACAGCACCTTGTCTTGTAAAAACCCGCAAGCAGAAACAAAAGAGCCCCGCAGATCACTGCAGGGCTCTTTTGTTTGTTGTGTCCGGTGTCAGAGCTGGCCCAGCACCTCATTGACGCTGTCTTTTGCATCACCGTAGAGCATGCGCGTGTTCTCTTTAAAGAACAGCGGATTTTCGATACCGGAGTACCCAGTGCCCTGCCCGCGTTTGGACACGATCACGTCTTTGGCTTTCCAGACTTCCAGAACCGGCATGCCCGCGATGGGGGAGTTCGGGTCGTCTTGTGCCGCAGGGTTCACGATATCGTTGGACCCGATCACGATGACAATGTCCGTTTCCGGCAAGTCGTCGTTGATCTCATCCATTTCCAAAACGATGTCGTAGGGCACCTTCGCCTCTGCCAAAAGCACATTCATGTGCCCAGGCAAACGGCCTGCAACCGGGTGGATCGCAAAGCGGACCTCTTTGCCCGCGTCCCGCAGCCGGCGCGTCATCTCCGACACAGCCTGCTGAGCCTGTGCCACTGCCATACCGTAGCCCGGTACGATGACGATGGAATTGGCGTCTTTCAGCTGGCTGGCCACGGTTGCCGCGTCAGTGGCGACCATTTCGCCTTCCACTTCCATGGCAGGACCGGACGCGCCGCCGAAGCCACCCAGGATCACGCTGACAAATGACCGGTTCATGGCTTTGCACATGATGTAGCTGAGGATCGCACCAGACGAACCCACCAACGCGCCCACAACAATCAAAAGATCATTGCCGAGCGAGAAACCAATCGCTGCCGCAGCCCAACCGGAATAGCTGTTGAGCATTGAGACAACGACCGGCATGTCTGCGCCGCCAATCCCCATGATCAGGTGATAGCCGATGAACAGTGCAGCAGCCGTCATGATGATAAGCGGGAACAGACCGCCGGTATTGAAATACCAGATCAAGCACAGAACCGAGATTGCAGCAGCACCCGCATTAAGCGCATGGCCACCTGGCAGTTTTTCTGCAGAAGAGGTCAACCGACCCGCCAGCTTGCCGTAGGCGATCACTGACCCTGTGAAAGTCACCGCGCCAATCCAGATGCCCAGCACCAGTTCGACCCGCAGGATCGCAATCTCTTTGACCGTCTTTTTGGCCACAATCTCAGCAAATCCGCGGAATTCCTTGGCAATTTCTTTTGCGGCCGCGATAGCAGCATCGCCGCCCACATCAGGCAGTGGAAACACAGCGCCAGCCTCGGCGAAGGCGCCGGACACGCGCACAATCTCAATATGTGCGTTAAAGCCCACAAAGACGGCGGCCAGGCCCACAAGGCTGTGCATTGCGGCCACCAGCTGCGGCATCTCGGTCATCTGCACGCGCTGTGCCACATAGATGCCTCCGACACCGCCGAGGCCCACAAGGATGATAGAGGCCAGCCACAAACCAGACCCCGGCCCCATCAGTGTGGCAACAAAGGCAAGCGCCATACCGGCGATGCCATACCAGACCGCGCGTTTTGCACTTTCCTGATTGTTCAGCCCGCCAAGCGAGAGGATGAAAAGAACTGCCGCGACAACGTATGCGGCGGTGGTAAATCCGAATTCCATAACTCCGTCCTCCGCTTACGATTTCTGGAACATGGCGAGCATGCGCCGTGTCACCATGAAACCGCCGAATATGTTAACGCCCGCCATCAGGACCGACAGCGCTGCCAGCAAAACCACAAGAAACGAGCCTGACCCGATCTGCATTACGGCACCCACGATGATGATCGAGGAGATTGCGTTTGTAACAGCCATCAACGGGGTGTGCAGGCTGTGCGCCACGCCCCAGATGACCTGGAAGCCCACAAAACACGACAGCGCGAACACGATAAAGTGCTGCATGAAGCTGGCTGGCGCCCAGGCGCCGACGGCCAGGATCACCAAGGCGCCTGCGGCCAGAATGCCGACCTGGAATTGGGTATCCTTGCGAAACGCCTCAATCTCTGCCGCGCGCTTTTCTTCCGGCGTCAGTTCTTTAGGGGCTTCTTTTGGTTTCTGAGCTGCAATCGCCTGGATCTTTGGCGGTGGCGGCGGGAAAGTGATCTCGCCGTCAAAGGCCGCTGTGGCCCCCCGGATCACGTCATCTTCCATGTCGTGGTTCACAACACCGTCTTTTTCCGGCGTCAGATCCGTCATCATGTGGCGGATGTTTGTGGAATAAAGGGTCGACGATTGCGACGCCATCCGACTTGGGAAGTCGGTGTAACCGACAATTGTCACGCCATTGGACGACACAATCTTTTCGTCCGCTACAGTAAGTTCGCAGTTACCGCCGCGCTCCGCCGCCAGGTCCACGATGACCGAGCCTGCTTTTTGCAACTCGACCATGTCTTTGGTCCACAGCACCGGCGCATCGCGGCCCGGGATCAACGCTGTAGTGATGACGATGTCCATCTCTGGCGCCAGTTCCCGGAATTTAGCAAGCTGAGCTTCGCGAAACTCAGGCGACGACGGGGCTGCATAGCCACCGGTGGCCGCACCATCCGTCTGGTCTTCAGCAAAATCGAGGAAGACGAACTCCGCCCCCATTGATTCAATCTGTTCTGCCACTTCCGGTCGCACATCAAAGGCGTAGACCTGCGCGCCAAGGCTGGTTGCCGCACCAATGGCGGCCAAACCCGCAACGCCTGCTCCCACAACCAGCACCTTGGCGGGGGGCACTTTGCCTGCCGCCGTCACCTGCCCGGTGAAGAACCGGCCAAAGTTGTTGCCCGCCTCGATCACGGCGCGGTAGCCCGCAATGTTGGCCATAGAGCTGAGCGCGTCCATCTTTTGCGCGCGGCTGATGCGCGGAACCATGTCCATCGCAATGATGTGGGCGCCTTTCTTGTTCGACGCTTCCAGCAGCTTTTCGTTCTGGCCAGGGTAGAAGAAGCTGATGACCGTCTGCCCCTTCTTCATCCGCTTCACCTCTGAGGTCTCAGGCGGGCGCACCTTGGCGACGATGTCTGCGGACTTCCAAAGGGCCGCGGCAGTTTTCACCACCTCAACACCCGCATTTTTATAATCCTGGTCAGAAAACCGCGCCGCATCGCCTGCGCCGCTTTCAATCACACATTCGTAGCCGAGTTTTTGCAGTTGAGCCGCGCTGTCTGGCGTCATCGCCACACGGGCTTCACCCTCTGCGACCTCTTTCGGGGTCCCGATACGCATGGGCGGTCCTCCTTCACTGGGATCAGGCGAGGCGGCGCCCCCATGGCGGCGCCCGCTATGCTATATATCCCGCGCGACATAATGGGCGGCGGGCAAAAAGCAAAGTCCCGATTGTGTTATGCCGCTATCAGGCCCACTCACGCGACGCTGCGTCGCATGAATTTCAGCGTGTTAAGTGGTTGTATTCTCATGTGCACCGGAGATGCAGGGAAACTGGATAGCCCGTAGCCCTACCCTGCCACAATTTGAGATTATTTCGGTCGTAAACGCCGGTACCGCCGGCGCAACTCGGCATACCCAGTTACAACACATCACACGATTTGGGTTGCGAAACTGGGCTTCCTGTTTGACAAATCACGAAAAACAGACGAAACGGCACCTCCGCTGCGCTTAAGCGTGAGCAAGCCGTGCACACAGATGCACACAGCGACAGCATAAACAGGTTCCCCATCACGCAGGGTTCACACCGCGAACGCCGGATGGCGTGGGACAAGCCCACGCATCCTGAGGCACCGCGAACCCTCTACGCCGCAAAGTGATGCGGCGTTCACCAATGGCCTGACAGCACCCGCTGTTTTTGGCTCTATAAGGAATATACGTGTCAGATTTCGATACGCTTGGCCTGAAGCCAATTTTGAACGATGCGCTAAAAAGCGTCGGTTTCACCGAACCAACACCAATCCAAAAACAAGCTATACCGCTCGCACTCGAAGGCCATGATATCATGGGCCTTGCTCAAACCGGCACCGGCAAAACGCTGGCCTTTGGGTTGCCGTTGATTGATGCGCTTCTCGATGCACCTGGCAAGCCCGCCCCAAAAATGGTGAAGGCTCTTGTACTTGCGCCAACCCGCGAACTGGTCAACCAAATTGCGGAAAGTCTAAGAGCTCTGACGTCCAACACCCGGCTTAGGGTGAACACCGTTGTGGGCGGACAGTCGATCGGCAAGCAGATCAAATACCTATCGCGAGGGACCGACATACTAGTCGCAACGCCGGGTCGATTAATCGATCTGATGGACCGTCGTGCGGTCGATCTGGGTCAGGTTCGGTTCCTGATCTTGGACGAGGCTGATCAAATGCTCGACCTCGGCTTCATCCACGCTTTGCGGCGGATTGCCCCCAAGCTTGGCACGCCGCGACAGACCCTTCTTTTTTCGGCAACAATGCCCAAGCAAATGGAAGAACTGAGCAGCGCCTACCTGAACAATCCAAAGAAGGTGCAAGTCGCCCCACCCGGCAAAACCCCAGACAAGATCACACAGTCGATACACTTTCTTGAAAAGACTTCTAAGCCAGAAAAACTGCGTGAGATATTGTCGAAAGACCTGGATGCTTTGACGCTGGTTTTTGCGCGGACCAAACACGGCGCTGAGCGCCTGATGAAGGCGCTTGTGGCAGACGGTTTCAACGCCGCATCCATTCACGGGAACAAAAGCCAGGGTCAGCGGGATCGGGCGATCAAGGCGTTTCGGGATGGCACCGTAACCATTCTGGTCGCAACTGACGTGGCCGCACGCGGGATCGACATTCCTGGGGTCTCTTATGTGATCAACTATGACCTGCCCGAAGTACCTGACAACTACGTTCATCGCATTGGGCGTACAGCACGCGCCGGACGTGAGGGAGAAGCAATTGCTTTTTGCGCGCCCGACGAGAATAAGCTTCTCAAACAGATTCAAAAACTTATGGGAATCGAGATCCCCGTAGGCAGCGGAACAGCACCAGTAGGGCTTGCCGATGAAACACGCTCGCGTTCAAAGCGGCGGCGCAACCGAAAACCCTCGAATTCGAAACAGGTAAATGGATTGGCAGGCAAAGGGCGCAGGGGGCGCCCTCGTCGTCAAGCTGCCTGATTTGGAGACCTTCGCAATGAATCGCGGGAAAATTTTGGGCAATACCAACTTTTTTGGCTCGAACCACCGGTTTGACTAGGTCAGAACTCACGTGCCTGTGTTGAGCGACTGCGGCGAGGGCAATTGCTGAGAGGAAAACCCGTGTGGCGAACCTATGGGGTCGCCGCACGCTGCCAATCCTTTAGACGACCCAATATGATCTCGACGCTGTTGTGTTATTCGCTTGACTCCTTTTGTCGACGCAAGTCTGTTGGCTCGTGGTGATTAGGGGTACACGTTGTTATCCCTCTATTTTGCAACACTTTAGGGAGCCAAGCAACGCTGGAACCAAGGTGTCCGCGCAGACGTTTCATTTTCAGCCAACCTCTCGCAAAAAACGCAAGCGCCGATTTAGTCGTAGTAAAATGTAGCATTCACTATCAGGTTCAGGAGCAAAACCTTGGCTGTCGTCGATGGCATGCAACTGTTCTTTTTCAGACAGCGACCAGGCACGTCAGCTGCTCACGCACCTCTTTTAACTCACGCGCTGATCGTTGTTCGATTAGCTTACAATAATTCGGTTCGGTCGCTAGGTTTTTCCATTACTACGCACTGCAACTAGATCGATCAGCCTACGGGCCAAAGATGCCATGGCTGATCCACCGTTTACACCGGCTGCAGAGCGTTTTGTGCCAGCCAAACGCACTTGCTACAAAATACGAACTAACTATCTTATTTTTATCAAAAAGATTATCCAGCACTCACCAGAAATCAATCACTGGCTGATCTTGATGCTTCCGAATGACGGACTCGAGCCGTGCCCACGGATCCATCTACCAAACGAGATCCAAGATGATCATCGCTCGGTTTTCGATCCATGACCCACGCTACGTCATGGCAACCAAATTGTACTGACCGTAAAGTCCTACGACACATTTCTGATGTCGTTTTGATGAGCAAACACCGTGCGCCCCTTTGAAAAAAGGGCATTCCGAGAATCTGAATAACCCAGGTGTTTGCTTGCGTCGTTATTCGGCGGATTGCCTTTCAACAAAAAAAGAAGCACCGTTTTGGGACCCAATTGCAAATTCCGCTTGTGGCTTTGTAGAAGGTACAAGTATCCGTGGCTGCGCAGTTCGCTGAGCATCTAGGATACGGTGACGTGCCAAAACCGTTGGATTTGCATCGAAGAAAATCGCGGTTTCATCAATTCGCCATGCGCGTGCATCGCGTCCTGTTTTAGCTTTATTTGACTTCAACCAGGAGAGGTACGAAAAAAGCTGGTCCAATCCAAACGTTTGAGATTTTTGCAAAATCCGGCCGTCTTTTTCGATGATAAGTTCTGCGCCTTGGCGTGACAGAGTGGATAAGTTCTCGCGCGACAAGGTCGTGCCAAAAAGCTTGGGCATGTCTTGGATCTGGTTCCGCCAAATTACAGATATACGCGCGCCTGGCGGCGCGGCGGCAACCAAATGAGGGCGCTTGATTACATCAACCCAAGCGATCAAACCTTGGCCGCGACCAACACATCCTCGTAGCGGCATCCTACACGTGACCGTCCAAAGAAGTTTCCTGTTTTCCCGTTCAACCTGAATGAATTTCGCGGCGCCATCAGATCGAATTTCGCCATGTAGCCATGCTTTGTCTGCTTGTGCAGGCTGAACTCCCGCTAACACAACTGATGCCACCAACATCCATCGAACAATTCTACTCTGAAACACTAACATTCAAACACCTACGCAACACGGTTTGTTGGATACGTATTTACTTAGGTATCAGAATGATCCGATTGTGGCAGACTTACGATGAATGCATTCAATGCCATCTACTTTGTTTCAACAGATGTTAATGGCTCTTTGCCTTAAACACGGACTTAAAGTATTCGGTCAACAATTGGAACTCAGCTGGATCCGTCTGCTTTGGTTCGATCGGTTCAGGATTTGTCTGTTCTGACTCTGCGGGAAGTTGTGATCGCAATTCCGCTAGGATATCCAGTACTACATCGTTGCTTTCCGCCACCGGCTGATCTGTGGGCATTGTTTGAGCTGGGTCAGGGGAGCTCTGCCCTTCCAACTCACCAGATTGTACAAGCATAAGAGCGGTTTTGGCATCTAGTCCGATCTCTGACATCAGATACTCCAGTTGCTTGGCGATACGTCCTGCTTCCGCTTGTGGGTCGTTGGGTGCAGTTGAAGCGGCACCAAGGGTTGTTGTGACCGGTTTTGCCATCTCATCCGTAGCTAAAGGTTGCATCGGTGTCGTTGTATCGCGGGCGGCTAAAGCCGGATCTTGCAACCGTTCAATTTCCTTCATCAAAGACTGTGCGAGATCTTGCAACTGCTTCACCTCTGCATCTCGGCCTGTTGTCTCTTCTGTCGGTGGCAACGGCTCGTTCGGGTTTTCTGCCGCGCCTTCGCCGTTGGGTGCTGCGGTTCGGCGAGACAAGAGAAGGTCTCTTAGTGCATTCAATTCGCCGCGTACTTCAGCCAAGTCAGTAGCTTTTGCCGCGTCACTTTGGGCCGGGTCTTCGGCGCGATCATAAACTGGTTGTCTGTTGTTATTGGAAGCAGGCGCCCGCCAGTTTGTGTCAGTCTGGGCTGTCGTGGTTTCAGATGTTGTTGAGTTGGGTACCGGCCATCCGCGCGGGAGTACCCCGTAGTCTTGTTGTGCAGTAATCCAACGCAGATAGGTCGTGACGGCCAAAAAGCCGGCGAGTGAGACCCTTGTGACCGCTGCCTCCCCCCGTTTCACAACCAATTCGCCGCCGGAGCCAAGCAATGTTTCCATGCGCGCGTCCAGTGGCATCAATACGCGTTTGGGCAATGGCAACTCTGTCACACCTTCCACAATTGAAAGGGTGTCTCCATTCTGGACCTCATCAATTTGCAACTGGAGTGCACCTTGACCATTCAAATATACGCCGAGCGGCCCCTTTCGCCCGAGGCAGTTTAAGGTACCCGGACGGCAGATAACTTCAAAAACATCCGTATCAAGGCGAGGTGAAGGGGCAAAACGCGCATAGCCATCGGGGTCAAACCGAAAGTACACCCCTTCCACTAACCCTTCTTGAAATGTGGGCCACCCGAAGGCACCCCGCAGTTCTTGACGAGCTTCTCTTGCGCCGATGGCAAAAGGAATAGAAGTGTCGACGATTGCGTTCTCAGACGCAAACGCTTCCGCATCATTTTGGGGTTGTTCTTGCGCTGAAGCAGAACTGCACAAAACGACGGCCAAAGCTGAGATTGAGAGAAAAAAGCGCATCAGTTTCGAACCTCTTGGTGAAGTGAATGGCGAATGGCAGGCAACCAATCGTCCTCTTGCGGAGGATCAGGATAGTTGCGGCGTTCACGAACGTCTTGATCGCGATAGGCAGTGTACCAAACTTCGGTGTCGCCGGTGTAAGGGGTCAGAATTGTGCCCTGCACCTTATGTAAAAGCGACGTCAGGATGATCCCGTTGTTGTTGGCGGTGTATATTTCAACCCGCCCTTGGCCGCGCTCATAAAGCCCTTCGTACATACCGTTTTCCGGGTTGTAGAGCTCGATAATCGCCTCATACAGGACGTCGGTGTATTCAGTTTCCCAAAGCGCCCAGAGCCCCAACGCAGCTTTTGCGGCAACAGCGGCGTGATCTGGCACATAATCACCACGTGGGGTAACCGTATTCCAAGGATACCCATCGGAAAAGATCGTGTCGTAGGTGAAGTACGGTGGGCCTTTAACGTTGTGCTCGGATCTCGCGGTCATGAAACCGGTCCGGCGCCAACGTTGCTCCTGCACTTCATAAATTCGGTCTGCGAACTCTGCGCGCCATCCGTCAGAACTCAGCCAATCTGGGCTAGAGTCGTCATGGGGCAGATCAAAACCAAGCTCAAGCCCGTCCTGCAAATACGATTCAGTCACAACGTAGTTTTGCGAGTGAAAAACCCGTGGATCGCGCCCGTCGTAAGGCACCGGGACATCAAAAATCGACGCCGTCAGGTAAGGTTCGGCGCGATGTGCAAGTAGCGGACGAAATCCCCACAACGCAAATCCTTTGGCGGCATATTCCTCATACCCCAGGCGGCCTTCCTGCGCGTAAACTGTCTCTCCAGTTTCTTTGTCAACATAAGCGCCGAATAGCAGGCCTTCTTCGGTGACTGTATTGCTAAAGTCCCACTTTAACAGGACCGAATCCACCGTGTTACCCAGATGCGGGTATCGATTTTTTATGATTCGCATCCAAACCAGGAAACGCCCGATATCCAACGCAGAAAAGCCGATTTCACCCGGCTTGTTGGTGTAGTCAACCTTCGCCCCGGTCTTGGTGTGATACACCTTGTTTGGCATCTCCTTCCGGAAAAGTTCCAACCCTTTGATCGTGGTCAAAAGCTGGGTAAGCCGGTGATCAAGTTCCGGCTTTTCAATGATACAAAGCTCATAAGCTGCAACGACGCCGGCAATGTAAGACGCAGTGTCCCAGAGGGTTGTTGATGGGTAGTTGCCCACCGAATTTGCTAACCCGGTCGTTTCCTGAGTGTAGAGTTCAAAGTAATGCCAAGCCACCTTGGCTGCACGCATTTCGCGTTCGTTCAGGAATCCGCGTCTGTCACGATATTTTCGAACATAGCCATTGCGCCCGTTGTAACCCGCCGGCTGATCGAGACCCCGATCAACTGTGTCGAAGTAGTTTTCCGGCATCTCACACATCCGCGGAGGCTTTTCCCGTGCCGTTTCGTTGCGGACCATGGAAGAGGTGACCGATGGCACATTGCCCCGCATCAAAGCAGGCAACTCATCCAATTCACCGCCGGCGATGATCGGATTGAATTCCTCATGCGCGAGAAACAGGGCGCGGGCGGCCGACGCCGCATACCAAGCTGCGCCTACAACGATTAGAGTTGATGCTCCCAAGAGCATCAGCCCTTTGCCAGCAAGTCTCCGTCTGTTGTGCATTCGTTCATTTGCCATCTATTTCTCGTCCCGTTGATCGGTCGTGATAAATCTAGGAAAAAAGAATTAAGAATAAGTAGATCATGCTCAATCTCATTTTTTGACATCTATAAATTCCACTGCATCGGGAACGAAATTCAAAATTATTGTCGACATTTTTAATCAAAATGGAACGCCAAATCCCCATGACCCATGACCCATGGCACTTCTCAATAGGGAAATTATCGCGTTTTGTGGGTGAGATTTTCAATTCAATTGTACGCACAATGAGAACTGTATTCTAAGGCAACCTCGTTACTAGCGGGTCTTTGTCAGGAACCGGTCCAGCGGCACATAGACCGCGTCGTTGCGTTCAGTCCGTGTAGATCGCCGAGCGTCTGGCGGCAGCAAAACCCTTGTGTTTGTCCCACCGTTATTTCCGGACAAGTACGGGCCCTCAGATGAATTTGGCTTCGGTTGCGTCGCAGTCTTGATCGGCCCTGTCTTTGGCTTCTTAGGCTTAGCTGTTTGCTTTTTAGGCTTCGTAACCACTGCTGATTGCGACCTTTTTTCCAAACGACGCATGGTATCGAAATCAAGGTTTCCGTTCACCAAAACGTGCTCGTCAGCTTGGAAACTCGCGATGGCCGCGCGTGTTTTTGCATCCCTCTTTCCGGTCACCGCCCCTTTCAGATAACCTAGCTTGATCAGCGCTGTCTGTGCCGTTTTCAATTGTTCCCGATCCGACCCATAGGTGAACTTTCGCTCCTTCACGCTGTTTGACTTGGCATTGGTGTCGGGCAGAGAAAGACAGGTCCAGTAAGGCACGCCAGAATGACGCCCAATCAACTCTATGAGGCTGACTTCAATCAGGTTTCGTACTGCCTGGCCATTACTCTCAATCCGGTTAATTTGGACGGAGAGGTTTAATCCAGTCAATGAAATCAGCCCTTTAGATCCAAAGCTAAATCGCCGATCCCTTACAACCATGGAATTGGAAACGGATGCCCCTGGTACGATTTGCCTGCTGGGGTAGCGTACAAGATGTAAATCCACCGTGACCACAGACACACCGCGCCCGTTGCTCCCTGACACGGTGTTGATGCGAGAGCTGTTGCTGTCATCCACGTCTGCAGATCCGGTCAACCGGTCTGATCCAACGGCTGAATCTAGTTGGCTTATCGCGCCCCGAATATAATAGTCCGGACGCGGAGGATTTTCCGGTTGGACCACCAAAATGTCGATCAGCCCATTGGCCCGCACCAATCCCTGGTCAAGAAACACGTAAGCTTTGCTGGTGCGCGTCATGCGATTGAGCGCGTTGATCAACATGTCGTCGCCCGCCACATCAATGTCACGTGTGTGGTCCGGAATACCTGTTGAAGAAATCACCGTACGACCACGCCTAGATTTACTCAAAAGGCGGTCCATGCATCGCAACGACTCGTCAAAAGACGTAAAGTTTCGTGCGGGCCGGGTCTTAGGTTGCGCAAACCCTGGTGCTAGAGTCGGTGGTGAAATCGTATCGCAGCCGATCAGAAAAAGGCTCATAAAAAACGCAGTTATCCGGTGTAAAGACATGGTATGCATCCCAAAACTCTTGTTTGATAAAATAGTGAACGGAAATTAATGCACATCTAATGCGGTCCGCTTTACTGAACCAATTACATTTGATTTTATCTATTACTGATCTGTTAATATTTTAGGACTATGGATCTGGGCATGAGTTTTAGGAGGTCTTCCATGCTGTTTAGATCAATCTTTGCCGCTGGTTTGGCGATTTTACCGCAAATCTCACAGGCCGATGTGGTTCAACTATCGATCAATTCGGACTATTGCGCGATCAAACAGGCGATGACTGGTTCAGCGGACCCAGACTGCCCGACGCCTGAATTTCATGGCGCCACGCGAAGTATCGAAACCGCTGCGATTCCACCCGATGGTGAAAAGGGATACTTTATCCACTTCGCCTTTGCTTCCGACGTTCTTACAAAAGACTACCAGTCTCATCTGATGCGCTTGTCGGCTGTGCTGAAGTCTGAAGAATTAGCAAGCCTCTGCCTCAAACTCGTTGGGCATACAGATGCGGTAGGATCGAAAAACTACAATTTGAGCTTGTCTCAGCGACGTGCCCGTACAGTGCGCTTGTTCCTTGTGGGCGTGGCCGGTGTTGGTACAGATCGCCTGCACTCCGAAGGTATGGGAGAAGGGCAAACATTGCCCGGCGTGGACAGCAAAGACCCCAGCAACCGTCGTGTTGAAATCCTAGCCCGCGAACCTGGCGCCTCTGGCTGCAAAGCGTGATTTCAAGGCGCAAATTCAATGTTGGCGCGCTGGTCGCCGCGCTAACGCCAGCTACTCAGAGCCAAGCAGTCTTTGCGCAAGACAAGCGTCTACCCAAGCGCCCGGGTTTTGGTGCCGCCGCGCCTAGGGGCGCTGCGCTTTGCATTGGGATTTCCGGGTACTCTCAGCTCCCATCGCTACGCACCCCGAATGCCGATGCTATCCTTGTGGCACGCTCTTTTGAACAGATCGGGTTTGTAGCTCACACGTTGTTGGATCCAGACTTAGAGACCATTTTATTAGCCTTGGCACGGTTTCGGCTGAATGTGACCAATGCAAGCACAGCAGTAATATACTTGGCCGGGCATGGCGGTTTTTCGGGCGCCCACGTGCACGCGTTTCCAAGCAGCGTCACCATTCGTCCTGGGACAGTTGTAGGATCATTGCCTGAAACCGCCTTGTTGACAGCTATTTCTGACAAACCGCGCCAAAAAATCCTCCTCCTAGACTGCTGCCGCACGCAGTTTAGTGCGCCCAAGGTTGCCGCTGGAAAGACAACATCGTTTGCTGGCTCATTTACCTGCTATTCTGCGCAACCGGGCGCTGAGGCTTATGACGGCGTTGGCGAAAACGGGCCGTTTGCAAGTGCTGTTGCTAATACGCTTGTTCGACCTGGCCTAACAATAGAAGAGATTGCGCGCATTGCACGTTTAGACGTGGTAAGAGAAACGTCAGGGGCCCAAATTCCATGGAGCAGATCATCCCTTCTTTCCCCGGTTATTCTAAACCCAAGAACGGTGTAAAACGCACTGAATTCACATACGATTGCGCCAACGTTTCACGGGCGGGTCTTCCTGCCCAACTGTCGAGCGCGGGATCCACAGCCCATAGATTGGCGAATACGTAACCAGGTACAGATGGTACAGGCCCGTCTTTTTGGGACCACCGGTAAATTTCACACCCATCGACCCACCAAATGATCTTGTCCGGGTACCAGTCAAATCCGTATTCACGCTCGGTCACTGCGGCATCGAATCCCAGATCAACAAAGTGGTTTTCTAATTCTCCGTCAACGAAAGTTGCCAGGTGGATAAGCGTGGTATCGCGACCTAGAAACTCAATATCAATCTCGTCGTGGCGTGTTTGGTAAGCTGGCCCGGAGTACACGAAAAAGCCGGTCACAAGCCCATCGCCTTTTGCTGGGCGAAGGATAGCGGAATACCGACCGAAATGTGTTTTTTCGTGCCGCCTAAGCGACGCTCCCACAAAAGGGTTTAGCCCGGCAGAATGAGGAAAGAGTTGTAATTTCAAACCCGCGGCGTCAACACTTACATTTGACTTGCGCCAATCCGTGTCGAAGTGCGGGTGACTAAAATCATATTCCGCGACAGACCAATTTGTCAGATCAAGGGTCTTGAAATCATCAATGAAATTGGAGCTGTATGGCTGCGTCGTGTCAGCACTCATAGAACTCAAGCCAACGGCAAGCGCCGCTGCACCCATACACACCATTGCAACCCCACTTGCTTTGACGGAACACCTATTTTTTTCAAACAATTTGTATGGAATGTTCCGCAAAACACACGGGTTTTAATTAACCTTGGTTAACGCATTTGGGCGATCAAAATTTGATCCTGGCTATTAGAAAAAATGTGTGCTTCTCACTTTGGAAGAGGTTTGACAGAGGTGGTCGCGGAAATTCGGACCAGTTGTTAAGGTGGGTCGCCTGATGAAAGTGACGATCCCAAATGAAGAAACGAAAGAACCATTCGCCCGAGTTCAAAGCTAAGGTTGCGCTTGAAGCGATCCGTGAAGAGATGACG
>JBCCET010000059.1:0-24365 GCA_039030095.1 Pseudomonadota bacterium
ATGGTTTGGGTCGGGCTGGGGCTGCCACCTGGAAACAACACCAGCGCGGGTTCCCCCGACGATCTGAACCGACTTGGCGGGTTTCTGGGCGCCATGGCACAGGCCGACGCCGACGTTCCGCCGGAGGTAGCGCCCGCTGGTTCGGACCTCGGAACAGCCGAACACCTTGGAAAGCGCGTTACTGAGGCAGCGGTCCGCTGGATCTCTGGTCAGGTCACAGAGGCCGCCGCCTGAGGCAAGAGATCGACGTATCAGCCCCCCGCTCGGACGATTGTTGCGTCCGTTGACCACGCAGAACACTTGTCCGAAGGCTGCCCCGTGCAGGCTTCGGACATCGTTTTTTTGGGCCGTGTGTCAAACGCTTTAGTCTGGCGAAGTTGCACCCACCGTGCCCGCACGCGTTTCAATGGTGGTCCAGATCGCGGTCATGACCTTACCCATGGGTCTATCACGTCGCCGGATCGCAAAAATCTCCGTATGACGCGGCGGGAAGCCATCGACGCTCAACGGGACGAGCGCGCCCGACGCCAGGTCATCGTGCATCATGTGGTCCGGGATCCCACCCCAGCCGAGCCCGGCCTTGATGATGGATTTCTTGGCCTCAAAATCAGACACGGACCAACGCTGCCCGCCGGACAGCACATCCCGGCTTTGATCAAAGTCTTTGCCGCCTGTGCCAGACACGATCACCTGCGTATAGCCTTGCATCTCGCGCCGGGACCGCACCCCGGATTTTTGCGCGGCAGGAAAGTCTGCGCTGGCCACGGGGCGGATCGTGATTGACCCAAACGGCAGTGTTTCGACATCGTCTATCGGGACATCCTGAAGGCCCGCGATGATCATGTCAGCGCTTTTATCCATCAGACGGGCAAGTGGTCCGCCCATCATCTCAGATGCCACATGAATATTGGTGCCGGGATAGGCCTGCCTGATCGACCCCAGCAGGTCCAGGATTGGGTCCAAGGCCATGGTTGCCGTGATCGCGACAGAGATCATCGGCTCTTGCGCACTGCGCAACCCGGCGGCGACGGATTTCAGGGTACGCACCTGTTCCAGCACACGCGCGGTTTCGCGATAAAACACGTCACCCTCGGGGGTCAGGCTCGGGCGATAGGCGTCACGTGACAGCACATCAAACCCAAGCTCGTCCTCCAGTTTTCGAATTTGGTGACTAACGGCAGACTGCGCCTTGTTCAGCCTTTCGGCAGCGGCCCGAAAGGTACCAGTGGCGATGATCGCATCCAGAGCAACAAGCTGGTCCAAGGTCATGTGCGGCCCCATGATCTGAAAATACGATCATAAGCGTGAAAACTCGATATTATCAATAGCTCTTCTGCGCCGCTATCTAGGGTCTGTAACCCTAGACGGAGCTTGACATGAAACTCTATGATCTCATCGGCGCATGCCCGCCGTCACACCTCAAAACCGCATCGGCGGTGCGAGGACAGGCGCGATGACGGAGCTTGCTCACCCCGAAATTAATAACCTGATGGAGCGCTATTTTGAGGGGCTTTATCAATCCGACAGCACGATCCTGCGCGACGTGTTCCACCACGATCTGGCTTATGTGAACGGCACATCTGGCACCTATGAGCACATGGATCTTGAGGCCTACATGGCGCGGATTGATGCGCGCACGCCGCCCGCCTCGCGGGGGGAACCGCGTGAGGAAGTGATCGAGCGCATTACGCTTAAGGGCGACCGGATCGGGCTGGTCGAAGCGCGGATGACCATGTTGGGTCGCAAATATCAGGATCTGTTGACGCTCCTTCACACAGACAGCGGGTGGCGCGTCCTTACCAAGGTTTTCTCATTCGTCGAACGAAAGGATTAAGACGATGCCCTATGTGAACATCAAGGTGACACAGGAAGGCGGGCCAAATGGCACCGGCCCTTCCTCGGATGAAAAGGCCCAGCTTGTGGCAGGTGTGACCGATCTACTTGAACAAGTGCTGAACAAAAGCCCGGCAACGACCTTTGTCGTGATTGACGAAGTGCCATTGGACAATTGGGGCATGAGCGGCAAGCAAGTCAGCCAAATTCGAGCCGCTAAATCTTGAACAAAATAAACCACTTACGAAACAATGAACCGGCATGCCTTTGGGTGTGCCGCCCAAAAGGAACGACCCTATGGGCCGCCAGAACATCCCCAACTGCCGCGTTCGCGGCACGATGTATTCGCACCGGATATCGCGACTTATTGGCTATGCCTGGATGTCCGTTGCCATTTTGATCTGGGCCAGTTGGCTCGTCCTGACGTCCTCGGGCGTGACGACCGATCTGGCCCCTATCGACCTGGCCGGTCTGCGGGCGCTTATTCCGGCGATCGTTCTGACTCCGATGCTCTGGCGGCATCGTCAAGACGTTGTGCAGCTTGGCCCAGCAAAGATCCTGCTTCTTTCGGTGTATGGTGCCCCATTCACGCTGTGCGTTGGGTATGGGCTGTGGTATGCGCCGGTGGCTCATGCAGGCGCGATGGTGCCTAGCTTGATGCCTGTTGTGGTGACAGTCGTGGGGTTTCTTTTCCTGGGTCAACGCATGTCTACGCCGCAGCTCTTATCTGCCCTTCTGATTGTTGTGGGGGCGTCGGCAATCATCCTTCGACCGTCCAACGTTTCGTCTTTGGAAGACGCCTGGATCGGCCACGCACTGTTTCTGACCGGCGCAGTGTTCTGGGCCAGTTTCACCTTAACAGTGCGCCGGTACGCCATCGCACCCTTTCTGGCCACTGCGATTGTCGGATTGGTTTCTGCCATTGGCCTTGCGCCACTATGGGTGCTGTCCGGATTGTCGTCTTTAGGGGCAGCCTCCACGCCCGACATCGCGTTCCAAGCCATCTTCCAAGGCGTTATTACAGGTCTGGTCTCGCTCTACGCATTTGGTGAAGCGCTCCGGCGGCTTGGCCTTATTGCAACGCGCCTGTCTGCGCTTACCCCGGCAGTGGCGACGCTTCTTGCGGTTCCAATTCTGTCTCAGGTTCCAGACAGGGTCGAGGTTGTGGCACTCTGTCTCGTCGTTGTTGGCTTGCTGGTAGCGTCGATGCCGATGCGCCCGGCCCGATCCACGGTCCTCCATCCCGTGCCGCAGAGATAGGAGCTGACCTTGTCCAACGCAGAAACCCCTCCGGCGATCGCAAAAGAGGTTTGGCGCGATCTGGGGCGGGAGCTTGACGCAATAGCCTGTCAGGAACCCGCTTTGGCTGGTTACCTGAAGCGGCTAACCTCCTCGCGCCAAAGCCCGCAACAGGTGCTGGCACTGCGCCTTGCGCAGGGTTTGGCGCACCCGGATATGAGCGCAGATCACGTCTCGACGATCCTTATGGAGGCTTTGCAATCGCGCCCATCCATAGCCAACGCCGCAGCGCAGGATTTGTTCACCATCCGATCAAACGATCCTGCAAGCCGCACATACGCCCATGCATTTCTGAACTACGGCGGCTTTCACGCTGTGCAAGTTGCCCGCATGGCCCATGCGTT
The DNA here is from genome assembly GCA_039030095.1 of Pseudomonadota bacterium. Classification (GTDB taxonomy): domain Bacteria; phylum Pseudomonadota; class Alphaproteobacteria; order Rhodobacterales; family Rhodobacteraceae; genus Amylibacter. The sequence goes on from JBCCET010000059.1 coordinate 3,477, forward strand.
TTGGCACGTCAGTCGCGTTGATCTGGCGGCCTGGCTTTCAAATCGCGCATCCGTCGCGTTTGGCCCCGACATACATCCCGCCGCGCAACTTGGGACGGGCATCATGCTGGACCATGGCGCGGGCATCGTAGTCGGCGAAACGGCCGTGGTCGAAGATGACGTGACCATTTTGCAAAACGTCACCTTGGGGGGCACCGGCAAGATACGCGGCGACCGTCATCCCAAAGTGCGCCGGGGCGTCATGATTGGCGTGGGCGCCAATATCCTGGGCAATATTGAAATTGGCGCGTTCAGCAAGATCGCCGCAGGCAGCGTCGTGCTAAAAGACGTGCCCGCCCGCTGCACTGTCGCCGGCGTTCCCGCTCGGATCGTCAGGCTGCACCAGGCCACCGAATTCACAGCGGATCGGAGGCAACCCAGCCGGGTTTGCTGAGGTCCATTCCCCTGAACCCAAGAAGGAAAACGCCATGACACATCTCACTCGCCGCGCTGTTGCAAAGGCCGGTCTCGGACTCTTTGCCACCGGCGCGATACCAGCCACCGTTGCCGCGCAAACACCAGCGCCGGGGGCCGAGCCCATGTCGCTTTACCAAACGAGGCTCGGCCGTTTTCGCCTGACGGCTTTGATGGACGGGCTGGCCCCGCTGACACGCCAGCACTTCTTTGGCGAAGACGAAGCGTTGATCGACGAGGCGCTCAGCGCGTTTGGTGTGCCCGACAACGACATGTCCGTGCCGCTGAATGTCTACTTGTTGCAGTCGCGGGACGAGACTATTCTGATTGATGCCGGGATGGGCGCGTTCGACTTGTTGGGGTCAGGCTTTGGCCATATCATTGCCGGGCTCAGGGCGGTTGGCCTGGGTCCCGATGACATCACAAAAATCGTTGTGACCCATGCACATCCCGATCACGTCGGCGGGTTGATTTCCGACGGGCGGGCGGTATTTGAGACCGCAGAACTGGCGATCGCTGACCGAGAATACACGTTCTGGACAGATGCAGCCAACTACGCCCGGGCACCCGAAGGGGTGCGACCTTTGTTCGATATGGCCCGATCCGCGCTTGCCCCATACGCAGACCGCCTGGTTGTCGAACAAAACAGGGCAGAGATTGCACCCGGACTAATGCTTGAACTGTCGCCAGGGCACACGCCTGGACATTCCATCTTACACCTTGATGGCGGCGATCAAGAGCTTCTGTTTATAGCGGACACTGTCCACAATGCGGAGCTGCATACAGCGCTTCCGCAGACCGGTTTCGGATTTGACAGCGACCCGGCTGAGGCTGCAACCGCCCGGCTAAGGGTGTTTGACCGGGCCGCAAGCGATCAGATCCTGATTGCGGGGGCGCATATTCACTTCCCCGGTTTCGGGCGTTTCACAAGAACCGGCGATGCATACCGCTATCTGCCCGCGTCGTGGTTTTGAGGTGGGATTCCGGCGGCCAAGCGGGTGCAGAAAAATTCGGTGATACTGCTTGGATCAAGTTCACATCATTTGGTTTTGATAGTGTCTACAAGTTTGATCAGAGGAGAGAACGAAACCGGTGCAACTTCCTGTCAAGATCGTCGTGGTTGTGCAGCGCCGACATTCGATGAGCGCAAGTCAAAGTCGGCTTTGTCCCGCAGATCTGACGTCCAGTGTAACTTCGTTTGTGCGGATGCGGCGAAGGTCCGGAATGACGGGCCGCACTGCAGCATTCTGAACCGCAAGCGAATGGCCGGTAAGGGCCGTTGCATGGCTAGGTTTCAGCAAGTGGCTTTTCCCAGACAACACGCTCTTTTGCTATCCAAAGGCGCTCTGGATCGGGGATCGCGATTGAGTTCGGAAGCCCCGATAGCTGTATCGCTTCCTCGGCAGTACTGGCTACCGCCCATCCTTGGGCAGATGATGACTTCCCACAGACGGTAGGCACAATGATTTTCCAAACTTGAAGCATTACGTGTCATTGCACAGCAAGGTTAACAAAATATACGCAAAGCATACCAATCCATTCGCCAGGGTCGGCTACTTAGCTGCCGCATTGCAGCAGCGGTCATCACGACAAAGGTCTACTTTGGGCCGTTGGCTGACCTTCGAAGTCCAGCAATTATGCTGCAATGCGGCCCGTCGAAGCGGTCGTTCACATGGAGAAATGGACGGAGTGGATACTTACGTTCTGTTAGCTGACCGAGGACTTTGAATTTGCAAGTTCAACGACTGGCGCATCTTCTAAGTGTTTGAAATCTCTCAAGGCTGAGTAAGTCGTTGCACTATAAAACTCTGGCAAGCGTTATTTTTGTCCATTTTTGTCGTGGCGGATCGTCATGTTGATGAAGAGGCACAGTGCCCTTTAGCCAACATAGGAGAAAGACAAATGATAAATTCCGCATTGAAAATTTCGGCGGCAACCTTGGTCATCGCCCTTGGCGCGGCTGGCACAAACGCCGACGAAGCGTCAAAATCAGAAGTTGCAGTGTTTCTGACCATAGAAACAAAACCAGGTCAGCGCGAAGCGCTTGTTGATCTTTGGGACCAACATCTAAAGGAGCGGGCGTCTGAAGATCGGGAACATGTCAGTTATGTCTTTGCGCTCGACATGAACGATCCAAACATCATCCGCATTGCCGAGGTTTATGCCACGCAAGGAGCTTTCCAGTCCAACACGCAGTCTGACTGGTTTGCCGCCTATATGGCTGAAGCGTCAAAGCTATTGGCCGGTGAGCCCGGCTTTGTCATGGCAAGCCCACATTGGGTCAAGTGACGCTTAGGCTGCTTTCGAGGCTTTCGGGGGCGGCGCCCTTTGCCGCCCCTCTTTGCGTCTAAGCCGTTTGATCTTTTGCTAAAGAAGATTGCCGCTCAGCGCAGCACGTTTGCTTTCCAGATACCTGCGCAACGGCTGCTCCACAGTCAGTGCGATGGCACGTTCATAGGCGGCGGCGGCTTCTTGCGGTCTTCCCAATTCAGAAAGGAAGTAGGCCTGCGTTGCCTGGGCGGGGGCGAATGATGCACGGACCGGTTCGTCAATTTGAAGAAGTGCGGATAAACCTTCTTGCGGCCCCACCGCTTTGCCAAGGGCCGAAGCATAGCTGACCGTCGCGCCAATCGTCGGCGCGATCTGAGAAAGTCCGTGGTGAAGCTGAAGAAGTGCATCCCAATTGATGATGCCGGTGGTGATACGGTCGGCATGAACTGCCTGGATCGCGGCTTCTAGTTGAAATCGGCCAAGGCTGCCCAGGGCCTGCGCGCGTGCAAGATCAACCCCCGCGCTTTGGATCAGGGCCACCTCCCAATGCGCTGGATCTTGATCTTCTAAAGGGATAAATTCCCCGCTTTGAACGCGCGCGTCTGCGCGGGACAAGGTGTACGCAATCAATGCAGCAAGCCCCAGAACCTCTGCATTGTCGGGCATAAGTTGCTTTAGCAAATCGGCTAGGAAGTGGGCTTCTTCGGCCAGGTCATTTTTCCCCAACCAATCACGAGAAAACGCACCGTATATTGCCTCAAGCACAGACGAAACGCGGTCAGGCAATTCCTCGGCTTCAGGTATTTCAAACGCTATATTTGCATCCCGGATTTTGCGTTTCGCGCGCACCAGGCGTTTTGCCATCGTGGACTTTGGCAAGATAAATGCCCGCGCTATGACATCTGCATCCAAACCTAAAACGCTTTGGAGCATTAGAGGAGTATGAATGCGGGCATCGATTGCCGGATGCGCGCACACAAACATCAGCTTCAGGCGATCATCGGGAATGTCATCGAGGGACTGATCGGGTGGCGCAGGCTCAGGTAATTCGTCCCGAAACTCTATCCGCGCATCCTTGCGATGGATGTCGGTCAAACGATTTCGCGCGACAGTCAACAGCCATGCTTCAGGGTTTTTGGGCATTTCTTTTGGCCAATGGATAAGCGCTTTGGCAAAGGCGTCAGACAATACGTCTTCGGCCAGCAGCATGTCGCCGGTTCTGCTAGACAAAATTGCTAACAAACGCCCATAGGAAGCGCGCATGACCTCTGCCATGCGCGCGCTTGTGGACATTAGGTTTCTGAAGCGGAGGGTCGAATTTCGACCGCGCCAAATTTCGCAATAGGACACTTCTTTGCCCAGGATATTGCTGTGTCCAGGTCCGGCACATCGATAGTCATATAGCCACCGAGAGTTTCTTTCGTTTCTGCGTATGGGCCATCTTGAATGCGATTTCCGCCCTCAGAAATAGTGGTCGCAGTACTGACAGGTTGGAGCCAATCTACGCCTGCAAGGATCCCCGCCTCCTTCAACGCGCCGATGTATGCGCCGAAAAGACCTTTGAGCTGGCCAAGCTCCTCAGGCGGCACGTTGGCAAAATCCTCGGGGCGGGTGTATGTCAGAAGTGTATAACGCATTTTCGTTCTCCAGTTGTCAAAAGCATCAGCGCTTTCACAAACGTGACGAACGATGACACGCCCAAAGGACAGCCGCCTAGTCTTTTTTGGGTGACTGTGCAGGGATCGACTTTAAATAACCTACCTACCTGCTTAACCGCGAGCGGCCCTGACCTGCCATTCGTTTGCTGTCGAGAATGCTGCAGTGCGTCATGTCATTCCGGACCTACGCTGCGCCTGCAAAATCTAAGTGAGACTGTACGTCAGTTCTGCGGGACGAAGCAAACACTCGACGCCAGCCATCTAACGTCCGCTTGTCCTGTTAGAATCAAGTTTCGTTCTGTTTCTGTTAATCACAATTGAATGGCGTCAGTTCGACCGCATCGAACTGCCCTGCATAGGCATGAATTGCCGGCGAACCGCCTAGATGCATTAGCAAGACTTTTGCATCGGGCGCGAAACGAGCTGACGATTGAAGGTCAATCACCCCTCGAATTGCCCGTCCTTCATAAACAGGATCCGCGATAATCCCTTCCTTGGTTGCCATCAAACGTATACCCTCTTTGATTGCAGCGTCCGCATATCCATAATCAGCATCGTTAGAGGCGACTACCTCCACATCTTCGTCGTTGACCAAGGCCGGCAACTCTAGTGTTTGCAAAGTTTCATTGGCTAATTCACGAACCCGCTTGGCTTTTATCTGTGTCTCACCATCGTCAGAGACCCCGATGATGTGTGTCTTGATGCCAAGGGCCTTGAACCCAGCGAGCAACCCCGCTTGTGTGCTGCTCGATCCAGTTGTGTGAACCAGATAGTCAAATTCAATTCCCATCTGCTCCATCTGCGTCGCGATCTCCAGGGCGCAATTGATATATCCCATGCTGCCCAATGGGTGTTCTGATGCACCGCCCGGAATTAGGTAGGGTGTATGACCCTGCTCAGTGAGATGCGCCATGAATTCCCCGAGCGGCCCTTGATCTTCGATAGGCCGTTCGGTCTCGTCGACATATAGTTCAGCCCCCATAAGACTACTGAGCAGCACATTTCCAATCTCGCGGTAGTGTGGCCCTGCATCCTTGGTCCAAGCGCAATGCAGCAACGCACATTTCAGATTGGCTTTTGCAGCGGATGCAGCGGTTTGCCGCGTGTGGTTGGATTGAATCGCCCCAACTGTCACCAACATGTCACAGCCCTGTTGGACGGCGTCGCCTACGACAAATTCGAGCTTTCGGGTTTTGTTGCCGCCACCTTCCAGACCAGACAGGTCGTCACGCTTCATCCAAATGTTAAGCTCTCCAACAGCAGTCCCAAAATTCTTTAGTTGCTGAAGTGGTGTTGGAAGCTGAGCCAGTGAAAACTTTGGCAACTTACTTAGCCTAAGAGCCAAATCTTCCATTGAAATTTGATGATTCATTCTTCGAGGTTTCCAACATTTGAAGCCAGGGGTGATTGCAAGTCTCGCAGCCAATAGAACGGACATTGGAGCATAGCACTGCATCGGTCAAATTGGACGCCCTCCGAACTTTCGCTGCTTCGCGAAAAACCTGCCGTTTACGCGAACAAGTTGGATGGCGGTTTTTGGGGCTGCTTTGCATGTTAATACTGACTGTGCAGCCTACAACCGCGAGTATTTTGCATTCCAGTCATCAGACAAGCCTGTTGCTGATCTCAACAAGATTGTCATCTGGGTCCCGGAAATACACGGACATTAGTTTGCCAACTGCGCCAAGTTTCTCAGAAGGTCCTTCGACAATGGTAACATTGCTCGCACGAAGAATCCGGATAACCTCCTTGATCGGCGTATCGGTCACCAGACAGAAGTTTCCGCTACCCGGCACAGTTTTCTCTGCTAGAGACGGTGCAGTACCCGTATCTTGAAGACTGATTTTGTGCGATCCGAAGTAAAGGGACCACTTGCCAGGACGTTCCTCACGCGCGGTCATACCTAGCACTTGTTGATAGAACTCAAGCGTTGCGTCAACGTCGCGGACGCAGAGAACGATGTGGTCAAATCCGTTGATGTTCATGCACAAAGCATACTTCTGTCCACTTTCGCCGCAAGCAGTGAAACCACATACGATCCTCGTGGGTAAGAACGACGCAACAGCACTTGCGGACCTTCATGCGAACCGCAACATTCGTCAAAATGGGCTCTAAGCGGAAGTTATCTGCGCCACAGCACCCTTCGGCAACTTCAAAGACCGGTCAGCGGCCAAACCGGCCGTTCACGGATCGGTCAAAATGCTGCGGTGCGGCCCGTCAAACCTGCCATTCGCTGCACTGCCGAAGTCTTGAGCCGCTCGAACTGACAGTTCGCGGACAAAACCGTCATGCACTTTTTCGACTTCGCTGACGCGGCATCCTCTCGCAGATGCGGCAGGTCTGTCTTTGCGATGCAGCATCTTTCCCACTTTTTTCAGTCAAAAAAAATTAAACTATGCCGACGGAACCTGACTGTGATGACGTTTAATCAGGGAGGAGGATCACACAATGAAAAAACGCGCATTTATGATGGCACCTATTGTTGTTACCTTATTGGCGTTCTTTGTTTGGCATACCCCCTTACGCGGTCCGCTGACGCAGAACGAAATTGATGTGTTCATGCACAATCAAACTGAATCGGGCGGATCAAGTTGGGCCGTATCAGAGACCTTTGAAGCCTTCTTGCGAAGCGATGATGGGCGCCCGTTTGTCATGATCAACCTCATGGAGATACGCGATGTGGCGGTGTATCCCGACGGCAGCGAAACGGACAGATATTCTGGCGCGCAAGCAGATGCGGCCTATGGTCAATCTGTATTGCCCCTTTTGCTGGCGAGAGGAAGCTACCCAATCGCGAACGCAACGCGCTCTTTTACAATCTTAAACTCTTTGGGATCGGAGGCAGGTGCGTTTGATGTCGCAGCCATCGTCAGATATCGCAGCCGAAGGGACTTGCTCTCAATGATCAGTAGCGAAGCCTTTCTAGAAGCGGAGGTTCACAAGTGGGCGTCCCTTGAGAACAGCTTGTTGCGCCTGCGCGTAACGGCCCGTCGCTTGGCATGATAGGCTATATCCCTCATTTCATCATTCTATGTGGCCTAGCCTTCGCCATTGGTGTTTGGCGAAAAGGTAAAAACAAACATCTCAAAGGTGCCTAAGTCGGAAACGCGCAAGGGCTACCATGGCGGGTGGGAAAGCTGCCATTCGAATAAGCTGCAGCATCGGTCAACATGGGCTCGGAGCCGACCTGCGGCACTGCAGCCGTGCTCCCGTTCTTCGGTTTGGTGCTGCCTTTGAGGACGGCCCAAAGCTGTCGTTCGACTAGTAGTAAAATGCTGCAGTGCGGTCCATTACTCCGGATATTCACCGGCGTCGCAAGGCTGAGGTATGGTCATATGTCAGTTCTGAGGCACAAAGCTGCCCTTGAAACTCTAGCCCGTGTGCACTACGTCGCGTGTTTTGAGGCTTTGTAAGCTAGCCAATTTCTGGAGAGTGAGAGATTTTTCGCAGTTGCTGAAACAAGCACAATATTTGTGCCTGAATGGCTTTCGGCCGTACAGGGCGCTCAATCAGGGTTGCAAAGAATTAGCCAACTCGTCAGAGTTAAAAATAGAAGACGATTGCGGTGACTGACAAACCCAAAGTTGACAATCAAAGCCCTGATGCCGTTTTCAGAGCTGACCATACCTCTTTGCTGCCTTTGCGATGTTTCAGCGCGGTAAAAACCACTGGTAAGTGGTTGCGCATGCTTTTTGCATCCTGGTCCATCACTTTCAATGAGACGCCTACGTAGGGTGCCAAGTCAATCTTGTTAATCACAAGAACGTCCGACCGTGTGATTGCAGGTCCGCCTTTACGGGGGATCTCTTCTCCCGCTGCCACGTCGATGACATAGACGGTTACATCCGCGAGTTCCGGGCTGAAGGTTGCGGAAAGGTTATCACCGCCGGACTCGATCAACACGATATCCAGATCGGCGTGACGTGCCTGCATCTCGTCAACGGCAGCCAGGTTGATGGACGCGTCTTCACGGATGGCGGTGTGAGGGCAACCGCCAGTTTCCACACCGATGATGCGGTCGCTCGGCAGGATTTGCATACGGGTCAACGCTTCTGCATCTTCCTGGGTATAAATGTCGTTGGTGATCACGCCGATTGAGTATTCCTCCTTCAACAGTTCCGCCAAACGTGCGGTTAATGTGGTTTTGCCAGCCCCGACAGGGCCTCCGATGCCCACGCGGAGCGGACCGTTCAATTTTGTCATGATTGGAACAACCTTGGTTGCTGCGTTTCGTGGCGCATGGCAGCAATGTCGGAAACAAACGCACTGCCATAGACGTCCGCCTCAGTCGCGCCTTTGGTTTGTTCTGTCACGCGCAAAATATCCGCGTGCAACGCCATGGCCACGGCTTGCCCCGGGGTCTGCCCGATTGGGCAAAGGCGGAGCGATGCGGCTACTAGGTTGGATACAAACGCCTGCAGGTAGTGGGCAACCGTTTGATCCTTATCCAACCCAGCTGCCCCCGCCGCACGCCCAAAGGCCACCGGCAAGATGAGGTCCGGCAGGTCCATTCCCCAAACCGAATTCACGACTTTCACAAAGGCTTTGCCCTGCCGCTCCGCCTCCCGTTTGCGTTCATGGCTGATCGCAAAGGCCCGTGCTGTTCGGTCAAGTTCGGCAATGTCATCTGAGCCGTAGGCCAAGCGCAGCCAGATCGCATCAGATCGACCTGACCCCTGCACCAGACAATCCCGCAACCAGTGCTCCAGGCTTTCAGGGTCGGTGATCCAGCCTTCTAGAATGGCTGTTTCCAGGCCGTGAGAATATGCAAAAGCGCCGGTTGGAAAGGATGGCGACAGCCATTGCACAAGTGTCAGGAAATTCGATTCAGTGGGCATGGCCATGGGTCCGTCCTAGCCCATAAGCGCCGCCTTCGGGGTTGAAGGGCTGGGTCACCGGCACGACTTGAGCGCCGAGCTTCATTAACATTGCCGCAATCACCGGATCCTCTAGGATCAAAAGCCGCGCTGGTTCGATTTGGCATGGCGTGTGCCGGTTCCCGATATGCCAGGCGAGACGGGTAAGGTCAGGGCCCGTGATAGCGAGTAAGCTCTCTGGCGCGGCGGCGATGGCCACAATGCGGCTGCCCGGCAGTTCCAATCCGTCCCCGTCGTTGAGCGAGACAGCCTTTTCGAAATCCGCGACAAAGGCCCAGCCCGCATCGGTGATCAGCTTCTTGCGGCGAAAAAACCGGGCATCATAGGTCAGCGCACAGGTGGCAACTGCCCTTTGCCAAGTACCCCGCGGCCTCACCTTTTGGGAAATCGGAAGCGCTGTCATGGGTCAGTAGAGGAAGTAGCGCTGCGCCATCGGCAGTTCTGTTGCAGGCTGGCAAGTTAGTAGCTCGCCGTTGGCACGGACCTCATAGGTTTCGGGATGCACTTCCACCTCTGGTGTGGCGTCGTTGAGAATCAGCTCTTTCTTGCCGATGCCGCGGGTGTTCTCGACCGCAATCGTCGCCTTGGCGAGCCCGAGGTTCTCGCCAATCCCAGCTGCCTGCGCCGCTTCAGACACGAAAGTGACTGCCGAGTTTTCCACTGCGCGGCCAAAGGCGCCGAACATAGGCCGGGTATAGACCGGTTGCGGGGTGGGGATAGACGCATTTGGGTCACCCATCTGAGCACATACAATTGTCCCGCCCATTAGAACCATCTCAGGCTTTACCCCGAAAAAGGCCGGGTTCCACAGCACGAGGTCGGCACGTTTACCCTCCTCGATGCTGCCAATGTGTTCGGACAGGCCGTGGGCAATGGCCGGGTTGATCGTGTATTTCGCGATATAGCGGCGCACGCGCATGTTGTCGTTGTCGCCGGATTCTTCAGTCAGCGCGCCACGCTGTTTCTTCATCTTGTCAGCGGTTTGCCACGTGCGGATGATGACCTCACCTACGCGGCCCATGGCTTGGCTGTCGGATGCGATGATCGAAAACGCGCCCATGTCGTGCAGGATGTCTTCCGCCGCAATGGTTTCGCGCCGGATGCGGCTTTCTGCAAAAGCCACGTCTTCTGGGATCGATTTGTCGAGGTGGTGGCACACCATCAGCATGTCGAGGTGTTCATCCACCGTATTGACTGTGAAGGGCCGGGTCGGGTTGGTGGACGAGGGCAGCACATGCGCCTCACCACAGATTTTGATGATGTCCGGCGCGTGCCCCCCGCCCGCGCCTTCGGTGTGGAAGGCGTGGATGGTACGGTCTTTGATGGCGGCGATGGTGTTTTCGACAAACCCGCTTTCGTTCAGCGTGTCGGTGTGGATCATCACCTGCACGTCCATGGCATCAGCTACGGACAGGCAGCAGTCGATCGCCCCGGGGGTGGTGCCCCAATCCTCATGCAGTTTCAGGGCGCAGGCACCGGCATTCACCTGCTCCTCCAGTGCTGAAGGCAGGGAAGCGTTGCCTTTGCCCGCGAAGGCCAGGTTCATCGAGAAGGCATCCGCCGCCTGCAGCATCCGCCCGATATGCCACGGCCCAGGCGTGCAGGTTGTGGCAAGCGTGCCATGCGCAGGCCCAGTGCCGCCGCCTAGCATAGTTGTCAGGCCCGAATGCAAAGCATCGTCGATTTGTTGTGGGCAGATGAAGTGGATATGGCTGTCAAAACCGCCTGCGGTCAGGATACGGCCCTCACCGGCGATAGCCTCAGTCCCCGGACCAATGACGATATCTACCCCCGGCTGAGTATCCGGGTTGCCCGCATTGCCGATCTTGCGGATGCGCCCATCTTTCAGCCCGACGTCTGCTTTGTAGATACCCGTGGCATCCACAATCAGCGCGTTGGTGATGACCGTATCCACGGCCCCGTCGGCTCTCGTGACCTGGGATTGGCCCATGCCATCACGGATGACCTTGCCGCCGCCGAACTTGACCTCTTCGCCGTAAGGACCGGTCAGATCTTTTTCGACTTCAATAATAAGATCTGTGTCGGCAAGCCGAAGCTTATCGCCCACGGTTGGGCCGAACATGGCGGCATAATCTGCCCGAGATAGTGTTGCCGGCATCAGAGCTCCCCCATCACCTGTTGATTGAACCCAAAAATCCGCCGCGCCCCACTTACGGGGATCAAATGAACTTCACGTCGCTGGCCCGGTTCAAACCGCACAGCAGTGCCCGCCGCGATGTCGAGCCGGTGGCCATGGGCCGCCGCACGGTCGAATTCGAGCGCCGTGTTGGCTTCTGCAAAGTGGTAGTGGGAACCGACCTGCACGGGCCGGTCGCCTGTATTGGCGACCATCAGCGTGATCGCCCGCGCGCCGGGGTTCAACTCTAGCGTGCCGTCTGCGGGGAAAAGTTCTCCGGGGATCATGGGCGCCTCTTAACGGATTGGGTTGTGGACTGTGACAAGCTTGGTGCCGTCTGGAAAGGTGGCTTCAACCTGCACTTCGTGCAACATCTCTGGGATGCCCTCCATACATTGGTCGCGCGTGACCACTTCCGCACCCACCTCCATCATGTCAGCCACAGAACGGCCATCGCGGGCGCCTTCGACCACGGTGTCCGTGATCAGCGCCACGGCCTCCGGGTAGTTCAGCTTGACCCCTCGGGCCATGCGCTTGCGGGCGACCTCTGCCGCGACCGCGACAAGCAGTTTATCTTTCTCTCGGGGGGTGAGTTGCATGGATCAAAGGCTCCAGGATTTGGGGAGACGGGACGTGGTCAGAAGTTCGAGCAATGGGACCAGACTCTTGCGCAGCAGGTAGCTGTCTTCGGCCAAAAGCCGGACGCAGATAAGCCCATCGGTCGGCATACTGGCCCCGCCAGTAGCGGGCAAAAGGGCGCGTAGGCTGGGCAATAGGACTTCTGCGTGAGGGCCGTGGTAAAATACGCTGGCCATGGCTGTCATGCCTGCGGCTATGGCGGGTCTTTTCAGTTCTTCCGAGATCGCGCCGCTTAGGTTGATCCGGTCCGAATAGAGAGATGCACCGTTTCTGCTGAGCGTGATGGTGTCGCAGATTGCAGCGTTTGAGAGTGTTTCACCCATAGCATGGCGGCCAAAGACGACGGGTTCAACAAGCACCAATTCAGAGGTGTCGACCAGGTCCACTATCAAGTTCCGCTCCACCGAAGAACCGTCGAACATGATGAACTCTTGGGGTAGCCAATGCAGCGCGGCGTCTTTTGCCACCCGCAGATGGGAGCGTACCCGCGCTGTACCCGACAGGCTGCGGTAGCCACGTTCAGCGGCCTGGGTTGTCAGCACCAACCGGCTGGCTTCGCCTGCGCTGGCTTCCACCTCAAACCGGTCACCCCCGGTCAATCCGCCGGAGGTGTTGATCATGATGCCTTCAACAGCATCCGACCGACGCGCAAACAGCAGCTTGGCAGATCCGGAGGTGCGGAACTGGTCGATGCCACTGCCAGATCCAACGCTCTTTGACGACACCTTTGTAGCCCCGATAGATCGGGGCACAGACGTGGTGCTGTGAGATGCCAACAGCGCTTTGTTCATTCTTCGAGCAGCCTTCAACAAACGCGTGCCGTCGCTTCACCATGCCAGTTGGGGCGGAAGCCACCGCCGAGATGAGATTCAAGTGCGACGTTTGCGGAAATGACTAATCGGATGGCAAAATCGTAGCGTATGCCCGCAAAATCGGCAGAGTCCGTCCAAAACGCCGTTTTTATGTCAATTCAGTAACAGTTAAAAATTGAGGCACTTTTGAGCCGTTCCGGGTTGCTCTGTTTACTTGATCGAAGCAGGGCCGCGGGCATCACTTCGTCTATGGGCGGGATAAAAACACTGGCAATGGTGCTAGCACCTTTCGCAGCGCAAGCGCAGGCTCAACCCCTGTCAGAGGCTTTTGCTTCTTGTGCGGGTCGTTATTCAGCGGAGTTGGAACATGCTTGGCTTTTGAATGACGACCGGTCTGTAGAGTTTGAACATCGTCTGCACCAATTTGCGGACCTGGTTAAAGCCACAGCCCTTCAGGGAGACCTCCGCAACCTTCTGAACCTTCGCATTGAAACAAAGCTGGCGCACGCCGGGTTGCTGACCCAAGCAACTTTCGCCACTGACACCGAACTTTCCGACTGGGCCGAAGCCCGGGCAGCGTCAGCGATCAATTTTTGCGCAGATTTCCTGCTCGACAGCTGATTGGCGAAGGATACGGCAGATTTCGCGCCCAAAAATGAGGCTAAACACTGCCTCTCCGCTCAATTTTTGAACGAACAGGCGGAATCGCAGGTTTCGGTGGGCTGGTGACTCGCCGAAGCTTAACAAATCATCCAAGTCACGGCGCGAGGTTACTTTATCTCGAAAGTCGTGCGGCGGTGCAGGCCTTGCAATCCACATCACCACCGCACTCGCAAGTTTAATTGCGTAGGGCGCATATGGGGGAACGGTCCTTCAAACGCAACTCCCCTGCGCTTGTGTCCAAAGGAAACACCTATGAAACAGACACTTCTCAGCTCTGCTGCTGTGCTGGCTGCCCTGTCCGCGCCCGCCCTTGCCTGTGATGCACCGATCAAGGTCGGCGTGCTTCACTCTCTGTCGGGCACCATGGCGATCTCTGAAAGGACGTTGAAAGACACCATGGAAATGCTGGTGGAGCAGCAAAACGCCAAAGGTGGTGTGCTGGGCTGTGAACTGGAAGCAGTCGTGGTCGACCCGGCATCTGACTGGCCGCTTTTTGCCGAAAAGGCGCGCGAACTGCTTACCGTGCATGAAGTAGACGTGATCTTTGGCAACTGGACATCTGTGTCGCGTAAATCCGTCCTGCCAGTGATCGAAGAACTGAACGGCCTGCTGTTCTACCCGGTGCAGTATGAGGGCGAAGAAAGCTCTAAAAACGTATTCTACACCGGTGCTGCCCCCAACCAACAGGCAATCCCGGCTACGGATTACTTCCTGGAAGAGCTGGAAATTGAAAAATTCGCTTTGCTCGGCACCGACTATGTGTACCCGCGCAAAACCAACAACATCCTGGAAAGCTACCTGCAGCAAAAGGGGATCGCGAAAGAAGACATCTTCGTGAACTACACGCCGTTTGGCCATTCCGACTGGTCCAAGATTGTGGCGGACGTTGTGGCGCTGGGCGCTGATGGCAAAAAGGTCGGCGTGATCTCTACTATCAACGGCGACGCAAACGTTGGCTTCTATAAAGAGCTCGCAGCTGCCGGTATCTCTGCGGACGACATCCCGGTTGTGGCGTTCTCGGTCGGTGAAGAAGAACTCGCAGGTCTCGACACATCCAACCTCGTCGGTCACTTGGCTGCCTGGAACTACTTCCAGTCCGCAGAATCTGATGCCAATGAGTCTTGGGTTGCAGCCTGGAAAGAGCGCATGGGCGACGAACGCGTCACCAATGACCCAATGGAAGCCCATTACATCGGCTTCAACATGTGGGTGAACGCGGCCACCGCTGCAGGCACCACCGATGTGGATGCCGTGCGCACAGCGATGTATGGTCAAGAATTCCCGAACCTGACCGGCGGCACCGCAGTTATGCTGCCGAACCACCACCTTGCCAAACCGGTTCTGATCGGTGAGATCCAGGAAGACGGCCAGTTCGACATCATCAGCCAGACTGAAGAAGTGCCTGGCGATGCCTGGACAGATTACCTGCCGGAATCGGCTGTTCTGATTTCTGACTGGAAAGACAAAGGCTGCGGCATGTACAACACCGCAACCGAGATTTGCGTACAGCTGAAGTCTAACTACTAAGCCCTGTTTAGACCCTTCGGGGGCGGCCATCGCTGCCCCCGAACCTCCAAAGAAAGCCAGACCATGTCCTTCATTCGCCAGCTTTTTGCCTGCGTGATTCTGCTTGCCTGCGCGGTGCCAACCGCCGCCCAACAGGCAGAGGCCCCGATCCAGACGCTCTTGCAAACCCATGGCGATATCATCGCCAAAAGCTCTCGCAAGACCATTGGCCCGGCGATTGAAGCGTTGGCAACCAGTGGCCTGCCAGAGGCGCAGACAGTGCTGGAACGTTGGCAGGGCAAAGAGATGTGGCGGTCCAAAGAGACCGGCCTTTTTGTCTATGGCAAAAAGTCAGGTAAAGAGCTGTCCGCCTTTGATTTAGCAGATGGGTCAGTGATTGGCACCTTCATTGCAAAAGACTTCAATCAGTTAAAACCCAACAGCGGCATCCGCAGCATGATTGGTGCGGCGCTTGTGCAGTTCCAACTGACCGGCAGCACCGCCGAGAAGACCCGCGCGCTGGCCGCGATTGAGCGCGATCCAGAGGTCTCTCACCTCGCCGCTTTGAAAGCCGTGCTGGCCCAAGAAAGCGACCCGCAGATTAGTGCGCGCATGGACAGGCTTTCTCGCCTGCTGACCATCCGCTTCGGGGAAACGGACGCGGAACGCATCGCAGCCATTGAAGGGTTCGAAGGCGACATCAGCGTTGATGTCCGGGCGGCCCTGAACCCGCTTTTGGCGGTGAAGATAGAGGTCGCTACCGAGGTACCGAAAGGCGACGACATCGCCCGCGTCCTTTCGCCCGACAGCGAAGACCTGTCCCGTGACGCAGCCTATGACCTGCTGGTCAAAGCTGACCTCGCGCCCGCCAAGATCAGCCGCGAAGACAAGCGTGCAGCACTGGTTGCGAATATCGAAGGCGACACCGTAGCCGGCATCCAAGTTGCGAGCCTAGACACCGAAGATGCTCGCGACCTGGCTTATACGGCGTTGGCGGAACAGGGCGTTGTCGATGCAGCTGCTACAGAAGCAGAAATCGACATAGCCCTAAGCAGCTACACCTTCTTTGAGCGATATGTGGGCGCACCGCCTGACGTCGCCATCGCTGCCGCTGCAGCCCTTTCCGGGATCGAAGCGAAAGTGGCGCTAAACCAAGGCCTCGACCTCGGCCTCGACGCATTGTCGCTGGCGTCGATATACTTTCTCGCCGCCATAGGTCTTGCAATTACCTTCGGCGTAATGGGTGTCATCAACATGGCCCACGGCGAGTTCATCATGATGGGCGCCTACACCGGCTTTGTCGTCCAGCAGATCATCCCAGATTACACAGTATCGATCATTGTGGCCCTGCCGTTAGCCTTTGCCGTGACCTTCCTGACAGGTGTCGCGATGGAACGGCTGGTGATCCGCTATATCTACCATCGTCCGCTAGAGACGCTGCTGGCTACCTTCGGGATTTCCATCGCGCTGCAGCAATTAGCCAAGAACATCTTCGGCACCCAGGCGCGGCCGCTGACTTCGCCGGGTTGGCTCGACGGGTCGCTGGTGTTCAACGACATCGTCTCAATCAGCTACATCCGCATCGCGATCTTTGTGATGGCGCTGATGTTCCTAGCACTGTTCCTCTTCGTCATGAAACGCACTCGCCTGGGGCTGGAGGTGCGCGCTGTCACCCAGAACCCCCGCATGGCCGCGTCGATGGGGATCAACCCGGATAGGATCAATATGCTGACCTTCGGTTTCGGGTCCGGCATTGCAGGCATCGCAGGTGTAGCCATCGGGCTTTATGCCAAGGTCACGTCAGAGATGGGCGCGGACTACATCGTGCAGAGCTTTATGACTGTGGTTGTCGGCGGTGTGGGAAACATCTGGGGCACACTGCTTGGGGCCACAATGGTGGGTAGCCTGCAAAAGGGCATCGAGTGGTTGAACCCCAACAACACGCTTGCCGCGCAGACCTATATGATCCTCTTTATCATCCTCTTCATACAATTCCGGCCGCGCGGGATTATCGCGCTCAACGGCCGGGCGGCGGAGGCTTAAGCCATGGCAGACTTAACTGCAGGCGCGCCCCCACGTAGGCCCCTGGTGATGCGCTACCCGTCGCTTTTGGTGTTCCTCGCGGCGTTGGGGCTCTTCACCCTGGCCGTGACAGTGATGTCAGAGGCATTTGGTGCGGGATTGGTTTCGACCAGCATGGTCAAAACGCTGGGCAAAACACTCTGCCTATGCCTGGTCGCGCTGGCTATGGATCTGGTCTGGGGCTATTGCGGGATCTTATCTCTAGGCCACATGGCGTTCTTTGGTTTGGGTGGCTACGCCATCGGCATGTGGTTGATGTACGAGCGCACGCGCCTGATCGTTGTGGATAGCCTGGCCGCCTCTGATCTGCCGCCCACGGCGCATGAGATATCCAGCGGGATTGCCACGCAAATCTTCGGCGTGGTGGGTTCATCAGAGTTCCCGCCGATTTGGGCTTTCGCCCATTCCCTACCGCTGCAACTGGCCGCCGTTGTGCTGGTGCCCGGGCTGCTGGCGCTGATCTTCGGCTGGCTGGCCTTCCGCAGCCGGGTCACCGGCGTCTACCTGTCGATCCTGACCCAGGCCATGACGCTGGCCCTGTCGCTTTACCTGTTCCAGAACGACAGTGGACTGCGCGGCAATAACGGGTTGTCTGGTTTGCAAAACCTGCCCGGCCTGGAGGACGTAAACCAATCGGTGATTTCGATCTGGTTCCTCTGGGCATCTGCCTTGGCGCTGGGGCTGGGCTATCTGGCGGCCACTTGGGTTGTGTCGGGCAAGTTCGGGTCCGTGCTGCGTGGTATCCGCGATGATGAAGCACGAGTACGGTTCCTGGGATATCCGGTAGAGGCTTTCAAGCTGTTCATCTTCACCTTCTCGGCAATTCTAGCTGGCATCGCTGGCGCGCTTTATTACCCGCAAGCGGGTATTATCAACCCGGCGGAATTGGCCCCAATCGCGTCGATCTATTTGGCAGTTTGGGTGGCCATCGGTGGACGCGGACGGTTGTATGGTGCCGTCATCGGCGCGGCATTTGTTTCGCTTCTGTCGACTTGGTTCACCGGCGGGCAAGCGCCTGACATCTGGATCGGCGCCCTGCGCATCCAATGGGTGGACTGGTGGACGGTGCTTTTGGGGCTCTCATTCGTGGCGGTTACCCTGTTTGCGCCCAAAGGCATCGGCGGACTTTTTGATGTCTTCGCCGGACGGCGCAGACCGAACCGCCATGGCAAGGACCTGGGCCCTGGCAAAGGCTCCCTTCAAGAGCAGGAGGCCGACGCATGAGCGCCCTTTTGGAAGTCTCCGGCGTGTCTGTCAGCTTTGACGGGTTCAATGCGCTGAACAACCTGTCGTTTAGCATCAACCGGGCAGAGCTGCGCGCCGTCATCGGCCCTAATGGGGCGGGCAAGACCACCTTTATGGACGTGGTGACCGGCAAAACAAAACCCGACGAAGGCCGTGTTCTGTGGGGTGACCCGCCCAAGTCGCTGCTAGGCAAGTCAGAAAGCACCATTGCCATGGCCGGTGTCGGGCGCAAGTTTCAACGCCCCACCGTGTTCGAAGACCAAAGTGTGCAGGACAATCTGCTGATGGCGCTCAAGAAACGCCGCTCTCCTTTCAGCGTTTTGGTGTTCAAGCCGACCAAGGCAGATTTTGACCGCTTGGAAGAGCTTGCCGCCACCATAGGCCTAAGCGCTGCGCTGCCGCGCAAGGCTGGTGAGCTGTCTCATGGCCAAAAGCAATGGCTGGAAATAGGCATGTTGCTGGCGCAAGAACCGCAGCTTTTGCTGGTGGATGAGCCCGCCGCAGGCATGACAGCGGCAGAGCGGGAAAAAACCACAGCGATCTTGCGCAATGCGGCAAAAACGCGGGCTGTGGTGGTTGTGGAACACGATATGGAGTTTGTTCGCCGCTTGGACTGCAAAGTGACAGTGCTGCACGAAGGGTCTGTCCTTGCCGAAGGCTCTATCGATTTCGTCACCAAGAACAAAGACGTCATAGAGGTGTACCTTGGCCGATGAATACTTGAAGGTTGAGGGCCTGACCCTGCACTACGGCGGCAGCCAAATCCTCAACGGCATCGATTTTTCCGCCGCCAAAGGGCAGGTCACCTGCATCATGGGCACCAACGGCGTGGGCAAGACGTCGCTTTTGAAAGCCATGTCAGGCACCCACCCACGCAGCGCAGGCAACTACCGGCTGAAAGGCCGCGATATCGGGTCTGAAAAGGCCTATGATCTGGCCCGCCTCGGCGTGGCTTACGTGCCTCAGGGGCGAGAGATTTTTCCCTTTTTGACGGTGCAGGAAAACCTGGAGACGGCTTTTGCCTGCCTGCCAAAGGCGGAGCGTCGCGTGGATGACGAAATATTCGAGCTTTTTCCCATCCTATTAAAGTTCCTCGACCGGCGCGGCGGGGATCTATCAGGCGGCCAGCAGCAGCAACTGGCCATCGCCCGGGCGCTTGTGCCACGGCCGAGCGTGCTCCTGCTTGACGAGCCTACCGAAGGTATCCAACCCAACGTGATCCAGCAGATTGGCAACACGATCAAAATCCTGAGAGACCGCGGCGACATGGCGATTATACTGGTCGAACAATATCTCGCGTTTGCGTATGAGCTTGGAGATGCCTTCACGATAATCGAACGTGGCGTTGTCAAACACGCGTCCCGAAAGACCGAGATGTCTTTTGAGGACCTGGAAAGCTTGGTTTTTTGACGCACGGCCAGATGCAAGAAAATTGCGGCCCCACACCGACCAACCCGTGACTTCCGTTAAAGCGCAGCCACCCGAGACAAAAGACCTCCCTTACTTCCGGCTTTGCGCTCTGAATTGCTATCTAACTATTGCCCGGTGTAACATGGCGCCTCTGAAATCCGATTATTAAGACTGCCTTTAGCCGACGTCTGAACTTGTGATTTCAAGAACAGCATCAAGTGTCTGATGTCCGTCACCACGGCGGATCAAACGGTCTGAAATCCCTTTGCCTTGAACACTTATCTTGCAGTAAAAATACGCCTCTGCCAAACGTATCGCCCACAGTGTTTTGCGATCTGGGGTCAAAGCGGACATTTTTGGCGGCTCAGCGAATTCAGTAATCCCTGAGAAGACTGAACGTCGGCTTTCAATGAGCACCTAGGCAGATTTGCTTGTGCAGCGAAGGTCAGCTTTCCGCCCTTCCGCCCGTTATTCTGCGCCGCTGCATTTATCTTCTAAGCAGATCAGATTTCGACTGGACTAGTGCGGCGAACGGAGCGGTAGTGTAGTTGCCGACACACTTAGACCTCGGCCGCCCGGGCACGGGCTTTCCTCAGTAGCAGCGCAATTGGGCGCGGCTCACAAACTGAGGAAGAAAACATGGCCACCAAAACGCAAAGCGCAAAGCAACCGAAGTCTCTGGCGGGCGGTACTGGCCCTAAGTCACGCGCCAAGCCAAAGACCACCAAACCCACCAAGAAGGCTCAGCTGATCAAAATGCTAAGCGCCAAAAGTGGAGCTGATCTGCAAACGCTCGGCGAAAAGCTTGGATGGCAGCCGCACACGACACGCGCGGCGATGTCCGGGCTTCGCAAAGCTGGGCACATCGTCGAACTTAAGCCTTCGTCCAACGGCAAGCCATCGCGATACAGGATCATGGGCATAGCACAGGCGGAAGGCGCCAAGTGAGCTCGCCAAAAAAGCTCCAGATGCAAATCGAAGAGCTGGAGCGGTGTGACCGCTCTGGCCTTCGGATTGCTTGGATCAAAGCCTTTGGCAAAGCACCGCCTCACTACTTGTCGATGCGGTTCATGCAGAAGGCCCTGATTTGGGAAGCGCAGCGCCGAGCATTTGGGGGACTGAGCGTGGAAGTTAAG
>JBCCET010000060.1:0-24341 GCA_039030095.1 Pseudomonadota bacterium
ATCTTCGATCACCTGCGGCGCCCAGATAACGCCGCCGCCGGCATCGTCACCGCCAAGGATCGCCATGATCATCCCGTAATCGGTTCCGATGTTTTCGAAGCCACGAAAAATTCCCGTGGGAATGTTGAAAATATCGCCCTCTTCCAGAACCACTTCTCCGGCATCGCCCCAACGCCCCCAGAAAAAGCGCCAGCGGCCTTTGAGCACAAAAAACACCTCAGCCGTACGGTGAGAATGCAGCGAGTTTCGGCACTTCGGCGGCTGGCCTGCTGCGCCGATGTTGAACCCCGGCGTATCGTTGATGTGCACGTGCTGGTCAGGGCTTTCCGACACCCCACCGCCGATAATGGTGAAGTTTTCCTTTTGATCGCTGCCGGGAGTATGGGCGTCGATAAAAGCGGTTTTACACGGCATCAGGTCGCCGTAGCGAACGATGCGCGATTCCATCTCGGCAGGTGTCATCGGGTTGCTCCAGTATCAGAAGGGGGGAGTGGCGGAAGCTGGGGGCCTGGCAGGGCCATCCCCGGGCGATTGCCGGTGAGATCAGCTAAGATCCAGACCATACGGTCGCAGAACCAGACTTTAGGCATAACGGCTAGCAGCGTGCCGAGCACCGTCGAAACGGGATCGAGTGTGTAGAGCCCCCAGCACAGCGGGATCAGCCCGACAGCAGACAAAGCCGACAGAATGCGTGTTGCAAGTAAGTGGTGCCGCGGTATGTCCGCACCGCTCAAAAACAGGCGTTCGCCGAGCACCGCGCGGGATGCCCAGTGATCAAAATGCGCGGGCGCAGGAAAGGCGCGCGGGTTTACCCAGGTCCATGCAAGGACCAAGGCCAACAGACCCCAAGACCGCCACCAAACGGCAAGAACAATCAGCGGCAGGCAGGAAAAGCGTGTCCAGACGCTCCACGGGTTGGCGTGCCGCGCCCAGACGGCATCGTTCATACCCATTAGGCGTTCAGCGGCTGCATAAAGGTTCACCGCCTTTCGCCTTTCAGAATTGCAAGTTCATCCTTCAACGCTTGGTTTTCGGCCTGCAACTCCGCCAGTTTGTCACCGCTTATTTGTCGCACAACATCTGCGGGATAAAGATCCGGGATGTACTGCGGGCAGTTCCAATCGGTGGCGATTACATCAATAATTCCAACGCGTTCTGTCACACCCCCGTCAGTGTCGAGCTGGGCGACCAGCTCTGGCTCCACCTCTGCCACGGGCAGAATACGCGCGTGACCCTGCATCTTGAGCCGGCCCTTGTTGAGGTAGTCCATCAGGAAAATCGACACACGGTCGTCTTGCTTTAGATGCCCGGTAGAGATGAACTGCCGGTTCCCCCGGTAGTCCGCGTAGGCCAACTGCGCAGGCCCCGTGGGGCGCAAAAATCCGCGCCGACCGCCGCGATGCTGGACATAGGGCCAGCCATCCGCGCTGACCGTGGCCATGTAAAAACTGTTGGCAGAGGCAATAAAGCGCACTTCATCGTCGGTTAGCGAAGGCGACGTACGACCGGGATACATGCGCTGAAACCGGTCAAACATCCCGTCTTCGCGCTGCAAATCCGCGACAGCCTCTTTGAAGAAAATATCCGCGTAGTTTTCCATCAGCCTGTCGCCAGGTGGATCTGTTTCCAGACCGCTGTTTCGTCAAAAATTGTGTATTCTCGGCGCAATCCCCACGGCCCGAATTCGGCGTGGGATGCGCCCATGACATAAACCTCGGCCCCTGTGGGTTCGCCAAAGGCCCCCCAACCGTCATGTTTTCCGTGCAGCGCCCAACGGATCGCCGCGCGCGGCGGCATCATAGGGTCATCGCGCCCGATCTGGTGGTCGATGGTGAAGGCTGCGCTGGGGAAAGACGCCCGCAAGCCGCACCAAAATGTATCAGCGTCACCGTGGGATTGGCCAATAGCTCCTCCCGGCAGGTGTAGCGCGCAGGCGCGGTCATACTGGGCCGGAATGACAGCCAGATCTGCACCCATGATCCGGTTCAAGATGTCGGCGTATTTTTCGCCCCATTCGTTGTCGTTGCCCTTTCCTTTGTAAGGGCCGAGTTGGTCAATGGCAGGCGTGAACGGCTTTGTGCAATTGTCCGGGCCGCCTTCGCGATCAATCAGGTCTCGGGCATAATCGGATGGATCCCAACCAAGTTGGCGCACGATGGCGCCCTGATCGCGGATCAGCCATTCGTCGTTGATCTGGTTGTTGATGGCATGGCAATCCGCGATGATCCGGTAGCGCAGTTTGGTCCCCGTGGCTTTGCCGTAAAGGCCGTCCCCGGTATGTGTGGCGGTCGACAGAATACGGTGCGAGGACAACATGCCCTCTTCCGGAGAGCCCGACCAAATAACATCTTCCCCCAGCAAGGTGCGGTCCGGGAACTCCGCCAGCGTGGCCATCGTTGCCGCGATCACACCCTGGTTGCCTGTGACCATGGAGCCGGGCGAGCGCACGGGGATGTCCGGAGCATAATATTCATGCAGCGTGGACAGGCCGCGGTCTTCCCAGATCTCTTTGGTGATACCTATGATGTAGTCGGGAAAGTCTTTGAATTTCTGCGAAAAACCTTTCATGGGGTCCATCCTTTGGCAGCAGGTGCCGTGCCGCGCACAATTAGCGGGCCGTCGATTTCCACGTGTTTTGGGGCGGTCTGGCGCTGTTCAATTGCGGCCATCAAGATATCCACGGTTTCCGCCACCATGCGATTGGCAGGCTGGCGCACTGTGGTCAGGTCGTACGCAGGCCACGCGGCGGGTGGGACGTCATCATAGCCCACAATTTTGACGTCATCAGGCACGGCAATGCCCAATTCGCTGCGCAATACGTCCAACACAGCAAAAGCCATATGGTCGTTGGCCACAAACACCGCATCAGGGGGGGCGTCGGTATCGAACATGTGGCGGGCAGCCTTGCGCGCGGCGTCCATATTGAAGTCCCCAACAGTGCGGGTAGCGATGTCGTAGCCTTGCGCGGACAACTCATCGCGAAAACCGGCCTCCCGGTCACGTTGGGTCGAGGCCCCTTCCCATCCTGCAATGTAGCCGATTTTTTCCGGCGCATGTGCGGTGAAAAACTGTGCCACCTGCGCCCCGCCTTTGCGGTTGGCCGAAGTGACAGCCGACAGCGACGCGTCCTCCTGGCTGCGGTTGAACATCACCAGCGGGATGCCTGCCGCGTGACAGCGTTCAGCTAGATCGGAGCCAAGTGAAACCGAGGCAGCAACGATACCGTCAATTTGGTAATCCAACATTTCTGACGTCACCGCGTCGATGTCTTCGGCGGTGTTGGAAGCCAGGAAAACCATCACGTGGTAGCCTTTTGCCTGCAACGCGTGTGACAGTTTTTGCAGCGCATCAGGATAGAAATAGTTGTCGAGATAGGCCACCACCAACCCGATGATCCGTGACCGACCCGTTATCAGGCTTCGCGCCAATACATTTGGGCGATAGCCCAGTTCAGCGGCTGCCAGACGCACTTTTTCCGCGGTCTTTTGGGAGGCAGAGGCGCCAGGCGTAAACACGCGGCTGACAGCGGACTGAGATACACCCGCGCGACGGGCCACGTCGAGGGAGGTGATTTTTTCGGCCATCAACAAATGCCTCGGGCTGGTTTGGGGCGCTGCCCCCGGCCTCCGGCCTCCCCCGGGATATATGAGGCCCAAAGAAGAGTGGACGTGCGCATCAGTCTGCCGTCCAGCCGCCATCGACCAAGATGGAAGTGCCTGTGATGAGCGCGCTGGCGTCTGAGGCTAGGAAAAGGGCGGCGCCCATGATGTCTTCGACTTCTCCAATGCGGCCGAGTTTGATTTTTTCTTCTACCCAGGCCACCAGTTCGGGGCGTTTGAAGGTTTGTTCTGTCAGGGCGGTTTTCACGAAGGTGGGGCAGATCGTGTTGATGCGAATGCCGTGTTGACCCCATTCAATCGCCATCGCCTTTGCATAGCCTTCCACCGCATGTTTTGTGCCGCAGTAGACGGCGCGTTCCTGCCCGCCCACATGGGCCATCTGGCTGGAGATATGGATGATCGAGCCGGGTTTTCCAGCATCGATCAGGGCTTTAGCCACAGCTTGGGACAGGAAATAAGCACCTTTCGCGTTGATCGTGTTAACCGCGTCAAAGTCCTCTTCCGTGGTCTCAGTCACTGGCGTGTGGCGGGCCAGACCGGCAGAGTTGAGCAAGATATCAAACGGTCCATGATCTGCGACCGCCTGGCGGATGGCCGTCACATCCGTGACATCAAGCGCCAACGGATGGGCCGCCCAGCCCTCAGCTTGCAAGGCCTTCGCCGCTTCTTCGTTGCGCGAAATGTTGCGCGCGGCGATCCAGACCTCAGCCCCGTGTTCGGCCAGCGCGACCGCGCAGCCAAAGCCGATACCAGAGGCACCACCGGCGACTAGTGCGCGGCGACCGTCGAGGCGAAAAGAAGGGGTACGGGGAATTTTCATGCTGCAGCCAATACGTCTGTTTCCAAGGGCAAGTTCTCATCAAAGATGTCAGCGACGATGACAATCAACGATGTGTCGGCAATACCCATTATGTCTCGCCGGAAGACAGAGCTTTTTGCTCTGTACGCATGATCCGAAAGATAGATTGTGGTGCGCCACAAGTTTTCCCGGGTTTTGTCAGCAGCATTTAGCTGCACCTCTGCATTCCGTCGCGCTTGCGCAGCTTGCGTGGCAAAACCGTTCGATAAAGCACCGTCTGGCGCTACGGGCACCTGGCTACAGATTGCCAGCCAAGTGTTCACGCCAGAGACTTCCACTGCGTGGGGATGTGCGCCGGGCCATCCGGGCTGTTGATCACCAGTATCTTCATTCTGCAGCATCCGGGTAAGGGGCGCCTTCGCCATATGGGACGTTCACACCACCATAGCGGCGCACCCGAACGTTGCACTGTTCCGCGTGGCCCACAAATCCTTCGAGCATGCAAAGCCGCGATCCGTATTCCCCCACCAGCGTTGCGGCTTCATCGGTCAAAACCCGTTGATAGCTATGGGTTTTCAGGAACTTGCCCACCCAGAGGCCGCCAGTATAGCGCCCTGCTTTCTTGGTTGGCAGCGTGTGATTGGTGCCAATCACTTTGTCCCCGTTTGCCACATTGGTACGGGGCCCCAAGAAGAGGGCACCGTAGGAATGCATATGGTCAAGGAACCAATCATCCCGGTCGGTCATGACCTGAACATGCTCGGACGCAATATCGTTGGCCACGTCCAACATCTCTTCGTAGGTGTCACAAACGATCATTTCGCCGTAGTCCTGCCAGCTTGCCTTCGCTGTCTCTGCGGTGGGCAGGATGGCCAGTATACGGTCTATTTCTGCAAGAGTATCCTCTGCCAGTCTACGGGAGTTGGTGACCATGACTGCGGGCGAATTATAGCCGTGTTCGGCCTGCCCCAGCAGATCGGTTGCGCATATCTCTGCGTCGACGGTTTCGTCGGCGATGACCATTGTTTCTGTTGGGCCCGCAAAAAGGTCGATGCCAACGCGGCCGAAAAGCTGGCGCTTAGCCTCCGCGACGAAGGCATTTCCGGGACCCACCAGCATATGGACCGGGTCAATTGAGGCGGTGCCGAGCGCCATGGCACCCACCGCCTGTATCCCGCCTAGGCAGAGGATTTCGTGGGCACCTCCCTCTTTCATCGCGGCGACAATGGCCGGATGTGGGCCACCGTCAACCGGCGGGGCGGATGCGACAATGCGCGGCACACCGGCCACAGCCGCCGTCAACACAGACATATGCGCGGACGCCACCATCGGAAACTTGCCACCCGGCACATAGCAGCCAACGGACTGCACGGGGATGTTGCGGTGGCCCAGGATCACACCGGGGATCGTTTCCACCTCGATATCGGTCATAGACGCCCGCTGGGCCTGCGCGAAGTCGCGGATTTGCCTTTGGGCAAAGCGGATATCGTCCATTTCGCGGGTGGAGACCTTTTGCATGGCCGCCTCAATCTCGCTGTCGGACAGGATGAAATTGTCTGGCGAATAGCCGTCGAATTTCTGCGACAGCTCCAGCACTGCGGCGTCGCCGCGCGCCTCAATGTCGGCCAGCGTAGCCTCTACCGTTGCGCGGACCTTCGCGTCATCTTCGGCCCGTTCCTTTGCGGCCTTGCCGGTTTTCAAGTATTGCACTGCCATCTTCAGTCTCCTTCGTGACCGGCGGGCTTAGGGGGGGCAACGTCGCCGCGGTCGTAAGCTTCCCAACCTTTACCGTCGAAGACGTCCACGCCCAATTGAGCCAGCACATAGGCCAGATCAACACTGACGGGGTTGTCTTTGATACGCCCGTCTTTGACCCGCCAGAAATCCATGTAGGGGATTTTCACCCGCTTTCCTGTGGCCGGAATGCCCATAAAGGTGCCGGAATGTGTGCCCTCGATGTGGCCGAAACATGCGGCCCATTCGCCGTCGGCCATGAAATGATCGGTCTTGTAGTCCCGGTCCGTGAAAGCCGCGCGCAGGGGAAGTTGCCAATTGCGGCGAAATTCCGAGAGGCCGTTTTTTGTGCCAGACCCGTAGTTGCCGCGCCAAGTGAAGTCTTCGTGAAAGAATTCGGCCATGTTGTTGCCGTTGGCGGCAAGGCCGTCTTCCATGGCCTTTACAACGGCCATGGTTTCGGCGGATTGGCGGGAATGGTCTTCGGGCTTCATGGTTAAATTACCTCGTAACTTAAAGAGGAGACGCCGGGCGTTGACGCGCCGGGGTACAATCGCTTTTCACGTGCGCACCCCTTCGAACAGATCGCGCCCCATCTGACGCAAAACGTCTGGGATATCGACGAACACCCAGTTTTCTTTCAGCTTGTCACCATCGCGGCGCCACCAGTCGCAGACCCGCATCATAAGGTCTTTGTGGGTGGCAGGTTGGCCGAGAAATGGCTTCACTTGATGTGCATTCAGCGAAGGCCATCCGCCCGAAGCGATATAGTTTCCGTCTGCAAACCGCGCGTAGTGGCGGGTGCCGGAATTCGGCGTGGCGCCACCCATCCAATGGGAAAAACAGCCCTCGAACGGCACCTGAAATGCTGCGAACCCTTCGATGCCATAAAAGCTGCCGAAAGCGGCTGGGCCGTACCAAACCATGTCGTCGTGCCAGTATGGCCGCCAGGTTTCGTCTGTGGTGGCAAGGTTCAAGAGCATGTCCGTCACCATTTTCAGCGACGCTTCGGACGTGGGCAAATCACCATCTGCCCAGCACAATCCATCCTGGCTGTCCGGACCCGGCAGATAGCCGGTGTAACCCGGTTTGGCTGCGGGGCTGGCTATATCGTCAGGCCACTGATCGGCCGCGATCATCAGCTCAGGTAAATCGAGGTAAATGAAGCTTTCGACAGCCTGACCACCGCTTATCCGATGGAACTCCCCCACCCGCAGATGAGCCAAGGCATGGGTTGGTGCGATGCCCAAGAACGGCGCATCAAAAACCCCGCGCCAGTAGCCGGTCGCCGTGACCCAATCACCGTTGCCAAAGAAAATATAATCAGTCCGCTGCAAACCGCTAAACGCGCGCGAAAGAGCGCCAAGATAGCGGTCCGCGACGTCCGAACCGGACATCTCATTGAACGGATGCACGACATTCACCGTTGCGTCTGGAGCGAAAAACGCGCTCACCGCAGCGGGGCTGTAGCCGTTTTCGACCAACCCTTTGTATGCCGCCTTGGCTGGGGTCATGCGTGCAAACGCTCTCCGGTTTCGGCATGGAAGGCGTGGCAAATGGCGGACGGAATTGCGACCTCAACCTTGTCGCCAATCTCTGCTCGGAAGTCTTTCGACGCCCGCACAGACACCAGGTCGGCTCCGGCTTTGAATGTCACCATCGTGGCGTCGCCCAAAAGTTCCAATGTATAAATAGTGGCGTGAATGTTTCCGGTGCCTTCTGCCAAGCTGGCGTCTTCGGCCCGAAAACCCAAAGTGACCGGGCCGTCCGGCGCGTCGATCCCAGGAATTTCGGTATTGTCCGCCATGAATGTCCCACCACTCATTGTGCCCTCCATCAGGTTCATCGCGGGGTTACCAATGAAGCTGGCCACAAAGGTGTTGGCGGGACGGTCATAGATATCTGTAGGCGTGCCTACCTGCTGGACCTTGCCAGCCTTCATGACAACAACCCGGTCGGCGAGGGTCATCGCCTCTATCTGGTCGTGGGTCACGTAGATTGTTGTGACCTTCAGCTCATGGCTCAGGTTTTTGATTTGCGCCCGCGTGCTGACCCGCAGTTTCGCGTCGAGATTGGAAAGCGGCTCATCCATCAAGAACACAGATGGTTTGCGCACTATGGCACGCGCCAAGGCCACGCGCTGGCGTTGCCCGCCAGAAAGTTCAGCCGGTTTGCGGTGCAAGAAGTCTTCAAGCTCCACCATTTTAACGGCCCGCATAACCCGTTCGTCATGAGTGGAAGGGTCAGTTTTTCGCACTTTTAAAGGGAAGCGGATGTTCTCATAGACGTTCATGTTGGGGTAGAGAGCGTACGACTGGAACACCATGGCCACGTCGCGGTCTTTTGGGTCCAGATCGTTTACCACTTTACCGTCGATCAGGATGTCACCATCGGTTATCTCCTCCAGCCCGGCAATCATCCGCATGGTTGTTGTCTTGCCGCACCCCGACGGGCCGAGAAGAACTAGAAACTCCTGATCTCCGATGGTCAGGTCGAAATTATGCACGCCAACAAAAGACCCCCACCGCTTTGACAGGTTTTTCAGCTGAATTTCGGCCATACGGTGTCTCCCCGGAATCGGCGCTTTTCAGGGCAAGACTAGACATGGGCGTACGGGGGTGGCAAGACCGATTTGCAAACGTATGCAAAAGAGGCAGCCATGATAGACGCGCACCACCATCTTTGGGATTTGCAAGCGGTCCACTATCCGTGGCTTATGGACCCGGCGCCGCGCTTTTTTGGCGACCCGGCACCGATCCGCAGGAACTATCTGTTGCCGGAGTTTCGGGCAGACGTGGAGACGGCAGGAGGCCACGGTTCTGTCCATATTCAGGTCGGCGCAGAAGACGGACTGGCAGAGGCAAAATGGGTGCAAGAAGTTTGCGACGCAAATCCGGACTGGCAAATGCGCCAGGTCGTATTTTGCGACCTGACACAGCCGGATCTGGAGATCGTGTTTGACCAGTTCGCCAAATTGCCCAGCGTTGTGGGTGTGCGTCAGATCGTGGGGCGATCACCGGAAGAGGACGCTGCCACGGGCACCAACGATCTGTTGGAAAACCCGGCATTTGTGGACGGACTAAAGCGCGCGGCGGATCGTGGTTGGTCGTTTGACCTCCAGCTTATCCCGGAATTGATGCCTGCCATGGCGAGGGTAATCGACCAAGTGCCCGGTCTTCGCGTGGCGCTGTGCCACGCTGGCTCCCCCTACGACAGGACCGACGCCGGATTGGCGAAATGGGCGACCCTTTTGCAACAGATGTCAGCCCGCGAAAATGTGGTCTGCAAACTCTCCGGCTTGGGCATGTTTGACCACGGCTGGACGGTTGAAGCCTTCCGACCAATTGTGACGGAGGTTTTGGGTCAATTCGGGGCAAAGCGGGTAATGTTTGGCTCGAATTTTCCGGTGTGCAGTCTGACCAGCGATTACGCGACGCTCATCGGCGCCATGCGGACTTTGGTTCCGGACGCGGATCACAAAGACGTCTTCTTCCAGACCGCAAAGGGCTTTTATTTCTCTGGCCAGTGATTGAAGCCAGCACTCGGTTCTAAAATTGCGCCTTAGCTCTGAAACACCGCCGTTGCACTCCGTCTCAAGTCGTGCCTATCGTCGCGCTACCTAACCGGGAGCCAAGATTATGCCCGACTACACGGGGCCAGACCTTTGTGCCAAATCCGCCCGCAGCATCCTGATGTTGCTTCGCACCGGGGAAATCCAGATCAAGGACCTGGTTGATGCAAGCCTGGAACGCATCAAAGCCGTTGAACCGGCGGTAAACGCTATGCCCACCGTCTGTGCGGACCGCGCATATGGACGGATCGACAAGGTCGGAAACCTTGAAAAACCAAGTTGCGGCTGGTTGGGCGGTATTCCCATCGGCGTCAAAGACCTCAACGCAGTGCGCGGTGTAAAACTGACCATGGGCACTTGGGGCATGCGCGATTTTGTGGCCGAAGAAAACGACCCGCTGGTTGATACCATGCAGGCCAATGGCGCGATCATTGTGGGCAAGACCAACACGCCTGAGTTTGGCGCAGGCGGCAACACGTTCAACCAAGTCTTCGGCATGACGCGGAACGCCTATGATACGTCCAAAAATGCGGGGGGATCATCGGGCGGGGCGGCTGTTTCACTGGCCACGGGTGAAGTTTGGTTAAGCCAGGGGTCCGACCTGGCAGGTTCCTTGCGAACCCCTGCAGGATACAACAATATCTGCGGCTTCCGCCCCACGCCCGGTCGAGCCGGGGGCGGGCCAGCGCCGGCTGCCTTTCTGAACGAAGGCATCAACGGGCCGATGGCGCGTGATGTGGAGGATCTAGCGCTCTTTCTGGATGCGATGACGGGATATGACCCGCGCGAGCCCATTACGCTTGAAAAACCGGCCATCAGTTTTCAGGAAGCGCTGAAGCAGGACACCGGACGCATCAGGATAGCTTTCGCCGAAGACCAGGGTGGCTTTGCTCCGGTTGAGAAAAACGTCCGCATAGTGCTGCGCAAAGCGATGGAGATCGCACAGAAATCGGGCATTGCAGTGGACGAAGACTGCCCGGACCTTCCAGGGCTATATGAAACTTATGTGACGCTCCGCGGCATCCACTATGGCTCCGTCAACAATTTTGTGCCGGACGAGATCAAGGAGCACTTCAAAGAGACCCTGCGCGGAAACATCGACGTAGGCGTGCGCCAAACCGCAGATGATATCTACAAGGCACAACGCGGACGGTCGGATCTCTACCAGCGAATGCGCCTGTTTTTGGGGCATTACGATGTGCTGGCCATCCCGGTTGTGGGGGTGGCGCCGACAGCCGTGGAGGAGGAATGGCCCAAGACTGTTGATGGGGTGGAACAACCCGACTACGTTGACTGGCTTCGGTTTTCATTTCTGGCCACCACCACAGCTTTGCCCGCGCTATCATTGCCCGCCGGGTTTACCGAGGACGGATTGCCGATTGGCATCCAACTGATTGGCCCACCCCACGGGGACTCCAAAGTTCTGCAAGTGGGTCTGGCGCTGGAACGCGCTTTGGACTTGCCCAAAGGCCCGATTGACCCGGTGATACGCCATGAGATCGGTGCGCCGGATCCAACGAAGCGGAAGAATTGATATGAAACTACACTGGGCGCCTGCCTCCCCTTTTGCCAGGAAGTGTCTGGTTTGCCTCACTGAATGTGGACTGGAGGCCGAGATCGTCCAAAGGGGTGGTACGCCTATGGCCACTGAAAATATGCCGGTGCCGCAAAACCCGTTGGGCAAGATCCCGGCGCTGGAACGCGACGATGGTCCCGCGCTTTTTGATAGCCGCGTTATCACCCAGTACATTAACGCAAAAGCAAACGGACGGCTTTATCCATCTTCCCGCTTATGGGAAGTCTTGACGCTGGAGGCACTGGCAGACGGCATCATGGATGCCGCTATCCTGATGACCTACGAGGGCCGCGTGCGCCCGGAAGCCATCCAGTTTCCCGATTGGGTGGAAGCGCAATGGGCCAAGGTCGAACGCGCGTTGGCAGCACTGGAGCGGCAATGGATGAGCCATCTGAGTGGCCCGCTCGACATGGGCCAGATCTCGGTTGGGTGTGCACTTGCGTACCTCGATTTCCGCCACGGCGCGCGGGACTGGCGTGCCACATTTCCAAGCCTGTCCGAATGGGAAACCGGGTTCGCGGAACGGCCGTCTATGGCGGAAACGATGCCTAAAGATCCATAGATCTGATCCAAAGGAGCGCCTGCGGCGCACGCCTTTTTGTATGATTGACGCCTAGTCCAAACGGCGACTTCCACACTCGGTCCAACGAAAATAATTCGGGGAGCGGCGCACCGGGCGGTGCCCCTTAGCCTGACTTAAGAAATTGCGCGCAAAAACAGCTGTGTCGCCACGATTGCCACGACCAATCCGGCACCAAGTTCAAGCAGCGGCACGACAATACGCGCCGCCCGAT
This sequence comes from Pseudomonadota bacterium, assembly GCA_039030095.1. GTDB lineage: Bacteria > Pseudomonadota > Alphaproteobacteria > Rhodobacterales > Rhodobacteraceae > Amylibacter. The sequence goes on from JBCCET010000060.1 coordinate 12,095, forward strand.
TTTCACCTATGCCCGCCAACGCCCCTTCCCGAAAGGTTACTGAGGCAAAAGCCACTGCCACAGTCACGCTGGCCGTTCCCAGCGCCATGGCGATTGTCCCAGCGATCCCGGCACCAATCAAATCCATACGCCAGCAAATGATCAGCAAGAACAATGCGCCGGTGCATGGCCGTGCGGCAATAGCGCCAACCAGCATGGCCGCTTCGCGCCAAGACCGTAGGCTGGACGCCTCCTCCATGGTTGGCCCATGGCGGTGCCCGCAATGATCACACACCTCACCATCTTCGTGGCTGTGAGTATGCCCGTGCGATGAAGCGACCGATTTCAAACCAGATTTGCGCAAGGACCAGAGCCTTCGCAAACCGCGGAACAGCAGCCACAGGCCGATCAAACCAATCGCTGCATACGAAAACGGCGCGAAATAATCCTCTGTTGCGCCAACCAAAGTCTTGCGCCCAAGGTCAAACAAAAGAATGCCACCTACAACTAACAGGATTGCTGTGAGCCCTTGAGCAAGACTGGATATCACAGCCAGGACAGACAGGCGTATCAAAGCAACGCGGCTAGCCACACCGTAGCCACCGATCAGAACCTTGCCGTGGCCTGGACCAACCGCGTGGAAAAAACCGTAGGCAAAGCTGACCCCAAGCAAAAGCGCCAACGCGCCGGGATCACCCGCGCGCAAACCCCGCAAGGCACCAGCCATAGCGTTTTGGAACTCTCGCTGGCCGTCTGCCGCCCAAACGGAAAGCCGATCCAATCCACCACCCAGCCAGAGCCATAATGCAATGGCGCCAAGAGCGAGCGCGGAAGTTAGGAGGACGGCGCGCATGTTAGCGTGATCGTGTCAGCGAAATGTTCGCCCACTGCCGGGAAGTTGTCTTCGCCCGCATTTTCAGATCCGGGGCCGTAGAGCAGTTCTTCAAGATAGTCATAGGCTTTGCTCAAGTCTGCGGCCTGGCGAAAGGTGTCGCAGCCTTCGCGACCGGTTGTCGAAATGCCGAGGTCCACAGTATAGGCGGTATAGAAAGTCGGGTCATAAACCTTGGCAACAACCTCCGCCTCGCCAATCTCAACTCGTTCCAGCAATGGGCGAATGTGCCATGAAACGATGCGTCCGTCCTGCAGTTTCGCACCTGGTCGGGTCGGGCCTGCAAGTTTCACCAAATTGCCACCGACAGACAGGTAAAAGTCCCCTTCATAGCCTTCGACCCAATTGGTGTCGTAGCCTGCAAGTTCCTCTTGTTCCTCTGCCGACAAAACGCCATCGCCGTCTGCGTCGAGTTCCAAATCCTCAAGCTGCAAGAGAGAGTAGAACTCATCATAAGCCCACATCACCTGAACCGCTGCCAGCTTTCCCTGATCATCGAACAGGAACGTCACGCCCGCGTCGATAAAAACGTGCGGATGTGCCACGGCAGAGCTTGCCGACAGCGCCAAAGCAGCGAAGGTTTTTCGGGCCAGTTTCATACCGGCGAATCTAGGCGCTTCGCGTGCCGCCAGCAAGGGGCAAGCACGCCGCAACGGCGTTTGAGAATCACGGGCCAGCATGCTACCTTTTGTATGATGAATGCGCCTGACCCCAATATACAGCCCAACCGCACCCCAATCCGGCAGCTGACCGACGCCGCTGCAAACCGCATTGCAGCCGGTGAGGTCATTGAACGACCCGCCAGTGCGATCAAGGAACTCGTTGAAAACGCTTTGGATGCTGGCGCGCGCCGGATCACGGTGGACTACGCGGACGGCGGGAAAATCCTACTAAGGGTGACGGACGACGGGCACGGCATACCGGCAAGCGAACTTCCGCTGGCACTGGCGCGGCACGCGACCTCCAAGATCGACGGAACGGACCTTTTGAACATCCACACCTTCGGATTTCGGGGGGAGGCGCTGCCAAGCATGGGCGCCGTAGGACGGCTGACTATCACATCGCGTGTGCCAAGCGGTGATGCAGCCGCTGAAATCACCGTATCGGGTGGCGTCATCGGACAGGTAAAACCGGCGGCCCTGCGTCGCGGGACGATCGTTGAACTGGCTGACCTTTTTCACGCCACGCCTGCGCGGCTGAAATTCCTGCGCACAGACCGTTCGGAAAGCGCAGCCATCATTGATGCCGTAAAACGGCTGGCCATGGCAGAACCGATGGTGGGTTTTACCCTGCGCGACATCTCCAACGGGGAGCCGCGCGTGACGTTTTCTGCGGATCCAGGCAGCGGCGATCTGTTTTCCGCGCTGGATGCGCGGCTAGGGCGGATATTGGGCCGCGACTTCAGCGCCAACGCCCTTCAGATCGATGCGGAGCGCGAGGGGATATCGCTAACCGGGTTCGCCAGTCTGCCGACGTATTCACGCGGATCCGCGACCCATCAATACCTGTTTGTGAACGGCCGCCCAGTGCGCGACAAATTGTTTTTCGGGGCGATCCGGGGCGCCTATTCAGACTTTTTGCATCGCGACAGACACCCGGCGCTGGCACTGTTTTTAGAATGTGATCCGGTCTTGGTAGATGTGAACGTGCATCCTGCAAAAACCGAAGTCCGTTTTCGCGATCCGGGGATCGCGCGCGGCTTGATTGTCAGCGCTTTGCGAAATGCACTGGCGGGTGCGGGCCACCGGGCCTCCACTACAGTCGCCGACGCCACACTCGGCGCGTTTCGCCCGGAGCCGGTGGAACCGCGCGTCTATCAGATGGATTTTGCCAGCCGCCCGACTATGCCTAACACACCCGGTTTCAGCGAAGCACCAGCCGCCATGTCTGCGCGGGTGGAACCGGAACCTGTGGTGATTGAGGATGATGCCCCATTGGGTGCCGCGCGCGCACAGGTGCATGAAAACTACATTATCGCTCAGACGAGCGATGGCATGGTTATCGTTGACCAACATGCCGCCCACGAACGGCTGGTTTATGAAAAGCTCAAAAACGGGATGGCCGAACGTGGGGTGTCCAGTCAGGTTTTACTGATCCCAGAGGTTGTCAGCCTGCCATCCGAAGAACACGAGGCTGTTCTGGCATGTGCCGACGATCTGGCGCGCCTCGGCCTGCATCTTGAAGACTTCGGCGGCAGTGCAGTGTGCGTCCGCGAAACCCCGGCACTGCTGGGGGAAGTGAACGCTGAGGCGCTGATCTGCGACATTGCCGATGAGTTGTCTGACAACGGCGACAGTCAAACGGTTGCGGACCGCATCGAAGCTGTGTTGAGCCGGGTTGCCTGCCATGGGTCGGTCCGGTCCGGTCGGCGGATGGGTGCGGAAGAGATGAACGCGCTTCTGCGCGAAATGGAGGCAACACCCCATTCCGGACAATGCAACCACGGTCGGCCAACATATGTGGAACTGAAGCTCGCCGATATTGAGCGGTTGTTCGGACGGCGATGATCCAACTTGGTGAAACGACGGTTGACCTATCAAACCCGCTGGTGATCGGCGCGGTTGTTTTGGGTGTACTTGTGCTGGTCCTTTTCTGGATGACAGTTACGGCGTCGCGCCGGGCGGCGCGGGCGGCAGAGCCGCTGGCAGGGCAAATTGTGCAGCTGGCTGAAGGTTTGAAAGTCGTCAACGACGGGCAGCACGTCCTGCAGGGCCGCATCGATGGTGTTGCTGGTGGCCAAGGCCAGATCAGCCAGACAATGGAGGCCAGGTTGGCCACCGTTCAGGCTGAAATGCAGGAAAAGCTTGCCGATAACGCGATGCGTGCACAGCGCGCAATGACTGAAATGCAGACGCAAATGCGCGATGTGCTGCATGGGTCTTCGGAGAAAACGACCAAAAGCCTGACCCAGTTACAAGAGCGCCTGGCCACCATAGACAAGGCGCAAACCAATATCGAAAAACTGTCGGGCGACGTGCTGTCATTGCAGGATATCCTGTCAAACAAGCAGACCCGCGGCGCGTTTGGGGAAATCCAACTTTACGACATTGTCGCCAAGGCCCTTCCTGCCGACAGCTATTCGACCCAACCGGTATTAACAAACGGTGCGCGACCCGATTGTCTGATCCACCTGCCCAACCCACCCGGGCCAATTGTGATCGATGCCAAATTCCCTTTGAACAGCTACGAAGCTTTGGTCGCGGCGGAAACCGAAGACCAATCTAAGCGAGCCATGGCGCAGTTCAAAACGGACATCCGCAAGCATATCAACGATATTTCTACAAAATATCTGATTGAGGGTGAGACCGCAGATGGCGCATTGATGTTCCTGCCGTCGGAGGCGGTTTATGCCGAACTACATGCCCGTTTGCCCGAGGTTGTCCGAGAAGGATTTACTGCGCGGGTTTGGATTGTTTCACCGACAACCTGCATGGCCACGCTCAACACAATGCGGGCGATCCTGAAAGACGCCCGCATGCGAGAACAGGCCGGTGCGATACGCAAAGAGCTCAAGCTGTTGCACGATGATGTGAACCGGTTGGAGAACCGCGTTGGCAATCTCGACCGCCACTTCGGGCAAGCTGCCAAAGACATAGAAGAGATCAAGATCAGTGCAACAAAGGCGGGGAACCGAGCGCTTCGGCTAGACAGTTTCGACTTTGAAACCGTAGACAGCGACCCTGCCCCTACGCCCCTGCCGCCAGAAACTTAAGACCGTATTCGGACATCTGTGCAGGTTCGCTGGCGGTACGCCGCATCCGTCGCCCGCAGAGTGACAATAAAGCTGCTTTAACCGTGTTCCGCCGCCACTAGGCAAATACAGGGATCACCCGGTTCAGCCACTTGCCCGCTTTCGCTTTGTGCTGCCTCCTCGGCGATGTCGCCGCGCACAAAACGGCTGTCACCGGCCGCATAAGCGCCTTGCAGAACCAAGGTCACCACCTTTCCAGCCCCACCCACTGCGGGGATCGCGTGGCCGGGTGCCACAGAAAAAAGCCGCGCCGTTGCATTTCCTTCGGCGGGTAAAACAATCTCTTGCACGCCCTGACTGACCACTTGCCATGGAGCGAAAGCCGCGTCGGCACCCAGTTTGGAGCGCAACGGCTCAGGGAAAATTTCGGCCAGATCTTCCTTTTTTGGCTTTGGCTTGCTTTGCCGAATACGTCCCAGCGCCGCGTCCAGGGCACCGTCCGCCATGGCAACTGGCTCCGTTGCCTCCAGCATTGCGCCGCCCAGCGTCGCAATCCCGGCAGCACCCTGCAAAGACAGGTGTGTAGCCAGCACCAGGTCAAACGCTTCCGGCAAAGAGCCATCGGCGAAACCAGCGCGGAGATCATCGCTTAGGGGATAGTTCAATTCTAGGTTCCCTGGCTACCCGTTGGGCGCATGCGCCCCCAACAATGCCAGTTTCAGCGGATTAGCGTCCAGCGCAAGGCTTTTAGGACGCAACGCCAGACTTAAGGGATAGGAAATCCGCTAGGTCATCGCCTTGCGCAGCCGGTCCATGGCCAGCCGCATGCGTGATTTGATTGTCCCCAAAGGCAGACCAAGTTCCGCCGCCAGCTCAGATTGAGTTTTGTCGCCGAAGTAGGCACGTTCAATCACCGCTCTTTGTTGGCATGGCAGTGTGGCAATCGCCTGCACAAGACGCGCAGTTTCTTCTTTTAGCCCTAAAGCATCGGCCTGCGCAGGCTCCGCTTCTGGCCCCCAGGGCAGGTCATCGGGTTCCGATCGGAGCGCTTTTCGCAGGGCATCGATGCGTTTGTTGCGTGCAATTGTAAAAATCCACGTTGCCGCCGAAGCGCGCGTCGCATCAAACAGATGCGCCTTGTGCCAAAGCGTCACCATAACATCTTGCGCGCACTCTTCCGCCATTTGCGGCGACGCGCCGGCTTTGATCAAGAACCCCTTTATACGAGGTGCGAAGTGATTGAAAAGTAAAGAAAATGATGCCTCATCTTCGTGATCTCGAACACGGTGAATGCAGGTTGCCCATTCACATCCAATAGCTTTGAGAGGCGCCCGGCTGCCAGCGGCAAAACCGCGCGCTGAGGGGCTATGACCGTGCTGTGTTGAGATATCAAACATGGTGTCCCAACGCATCAAACCGCAAAAACGATCAAAAAAAAGATCGCGGAGAGAATAATTTTTTACACTCGGTGATCTTTTTGACGACCTCGTGCGTTGGGTTTCCAGGGAAAATGAAGACGGAACCCAAATATGCCATTTGAATTTGCGCCAAGCGCACCCCTGAAGATTGCTGTGGTGGGCGCTGGCGTCTCTGGAATGGGAGCAGCGTATCTGCTTTCAAAGGCGCACAACGTGACTTTGTTCGAAGAGGAAAAACGGCTGGGTGGGCATGCGCGCACCGTTGTTGCCGGTAAGCGCGCCGATCAACCGGTGGACACCGGGTTTATCGTGTTCAACTACCCGAACTATCCGCGACTGACGGAGATGTTCAAAGATCTCGACGTGCCGATAGCAAAATCAGATATGAGTTTCGGCGTGTCCGCTGGCGGCGGCAAAGTGGAATACGCGCTGACATCGATGGCCAGCCTTTTTGCGCAAAAGCGCAATATCGTGAACCCAAACTTTCTTCGCATGCTGGTAGACATTCTGCGCTGGAACGCGAAGGCCGTGGACGCAGCCAAAGACCCGTCCATGACGCTGGGCGATCTGATGAAAGAACTGAAGCTCGGCAAATGGTTTCAGCGCTATTACCTGCTGCCGTTTTCCGGTGCCATCTGGTCCACACCGCTGGAACAGATGATGTCGTTTCCGGCCCAGGCGTTGACCCGGTTTTTTCAGAACCACCATCTGCTGAACATCTATGGTCAACATGACTGGTACACAGTTGACGGCGGGTCGATTGAGTATGTGAAGCGTATGGAACGCGCGATGGTCGACCAGGGTTGCACCTTGCATATGGGTGCCCCGGTCATTGGCGTGCGCCGGACGGGGACAGGCGTTGAAGTTCGCGCCAAAGGTGGCGAATGGCAGTCCTTTGACCGCGTGGTGTTCGGCTGCCATTCCGACGACGCACTGGCTATGCTGGAAGACCCTAGCGCCGATGAAACCGCACTTTTGGGGGCCATAAAATACCAACCAAATCGCGCGGTCCTGCATTGTGACCCATCGGTCATGCCTCGGCGCAAGTCCTGTTGGGGGTCGTGGACTTACACCGCCCAGGACAATCAGCCAGATCAAGCCGTGGGCATCACCTATTGGATGAATTCGCTTCAGCCGATCCCTCATGACGACCTGATCCTGGGATCGCTGAACCCGACAACGCCGATCCGTGAAGAACTGACCTATGAAGAAACCAGCTTTCGCCACCCGGTGTTTGACCGTGCCGCGCTAGAGGCTCAGCCCAAGATCAAAGCCATGCAAGGCACCAACAACACATGGTTCTGCGGCGCGTACTTGCGCAACGGCTTTCACGAAGACGGCTATTCCAGCGCCTACGACGTGGCCCTTGATATGGGGATGATGCCGCAGTGGGCCTGATGCAAACCCATACGCCGGAACACATCCGGGGGGAGACCTTCCACGGCCGCCGCGGCGCTGTCGGGAATTCCTTCCGCTATGGTGTGGACTATCTGTTGCTGGAACCGGAGGCGGATCAACGGGCGCCCTGGATATTCTCGCGTAACCGCAAAAATCTTGTCACGCTGCGCGATGCGGACCATGGCGGGCCTAAGGGCGCGGGCCAGGGGGCCGCTTGGGTCCGCCGCGTGTTGGCCGAAAACGGGCTGGATGATCTGGCAGATGCGCGGATCCTTTTGCTCGCCCAGCCGCGCGTTCTTGGGCATGTATTCAACCCGGTTTCTTTCTGGCTGATCTACATCGGAGACGACCTGCGCGCGGTCATCGCTGAGGTTACAAACACCTACGGTGATCGGCATTCTTACCTGTGCCACAACCCCGACCTGGCGCCAATCAAACAGACCGACCGGATCAACGCGCGCAAGATCTTTCACGTCTCGCCCTTTCAGCCGGTGGCTGGGAACTATGAGTTTCGTTTCCAGATTGATGCCAACAAGATCAACATCATCATCGACTACCGCACAAACGAAGGCGGTGTTCTGGCCACCTTGTCGGGTGAGCGAACGCCGATGACAACCACCACTCTTCTTGGCGCTGTGTTTCGACGCCCCATCGGGTCCTGGCGGGTGCTGGGGCTTATCCACTGGCAAGCTTTCCGGTTGTGGCGCAAGGGCGCGATGTTTCGCCCGCGTCCCCCTGCCCCGGAAAAGGAGGTCTCATGAAAAAGCTGCTGACAACCGCCGTCGCCTTGACGCTGAGCGCAACAATCGCCCTTGCCTCTCAAAACCCGCCGCCCGAGGTCGCCAAACGCTTTGACACCCCCGAACTGCAAGGCGCCGCGACGACGCGCGCCTGGGGCCTGAAGCTTTTTGATGCAAGCCTTTGGCAAGAAAATGCAGGCCGGTTTTCGTTCAATCAAAAATTTGCCCTGACACTGGTTTACGGCTGGCGGTTCAGCAAAGAGGCTATAGCCGACAGCACGGTGTCAGAAATCGTGCGCGTTGAAGGGGGCAAAGCAGCTGACCATGCGCGCCTGCGCAAGCAGATCGTGGACTGCATCCCCGATGTGCGCAACGGGGTCCGCATCACTGGGTTGGCGGAAAGCGCATCGCGGGTATCGCTTTACGTGCAAGGGCGCAAAGCCTGCACGATGAACTATCCCAATCTGCGCCAACGCTTCTTTTCGATCTGGCTCGCCCCCACCAGTCGGGACCGACGCGCGGCAAAACGGTTGACGGGTATCTGACGCGTATGACGACCCAGGCAACAACGCTGGCGCCAACGCGCGATGGGGACGGGCTTTACCGCTATACGGTCTATGGGGCCGTTCTGGCGGGGGCTGGTCTGCCTATCTACATCCACGCGCCTGCGTTTTTTGCCGAGACATATGGGGTTTCCCTAGCGGTCATCGGGACTGCGCTTTTTGGGCTGCGATTGCTCGATTTCATACAGGATCCGCTGCTGGGGTGGCTGGCCGATAATCTGGGTGCCTGGCGCAGTTTTGCGGCTGGCATTGCGGCTGTGACCTTGGGGGCAGCTATGGTCGCCCTTTTCGCGATCCCCGCGCCCGTAGATCCGCTGATCTGGTTCATCGGATGTCTGGCGGTACTTTTCACGGCGTTCTCTTTCCTTTGGATCCTGTTCTATGCGCGTGGTGTATCCAAAGGCGAAAGCCTTGGCGAAGGCGGTCCGTTACGGCTTGCCGCGTGGCGAGAGATCGGCACGTTGCTGGGCATTTGCCTGGCATCAATCATTCCATCAGTTTTAGTCCTCACCGCGCTCGATGCGCCGCTTGCCGTATTTGCCTGGGGCTTTTTCGCAGCAAGCCTGATTGCCGCATGGATGATGGCGCCTGAATGGGCCGGTCCAACGCAACGGGACCAAAGCGGTTTGCGCGTTTTGTTGGGCGACAGCGTCTTGCGCCGCCTGCTGGTTGTGGGGCTGTTCAACGCAGCCCCGGTGGCGGTGTCGTCTTCGGTATTTCTGTTCTTTGTCGAAGCCCGCCTTGGATCAGAGACCGCAAGCGGGCCGCTTCTGTTGCTGTTTTTCCTGGCCGCTGCCGCCTCCGCCCCGGTGTGGAGCCGGGTGGCAGAAGGTTACGGCACAAAAAGAACGCTGATCGTGGGCATGGCGCTGGCTATCCTGACGTTTTCTTTCGCTTTGTTCCTGGAGACCGGCGACGTGATCCCCTTTGCGATCATCTGTGTTGCCGCCGGCGCATCGCTTGGTGCCGATTTCACTCTGCTTCCGGCGCTCTTTTCCCACAACGTCGACCGCATCAAAGGCGGTGGTGGACAGGCTTTCGGTCTGTGGAATTTCTGTTCGAAATTCACCCTGGCCATCGCGGCGGTCACGGCGCTGCCGATACTGGACGCAGCGGGTTTCAAACCATCCGGTTCCAATACCAAAGAGGTGTTGTGGACCCTAACCATCTTATACGCAGGCGTGCCTTTGGTGCTAAAGGCCGTCGCGCTAATTGTCCTAGCCTGGACCCCGATAGAGGAGGCTTGAGTACATGGCATCTACCCTAATTTTCCTGGCTGGCGCGATCGCGCTGAGCTTGGTCCTGATTTTCGCCAATCGCCAGTGGTTGGGCTTCAATGCCCAAAAATCCACAGACTACCGCGAAGGTCCAACCTTTAACCTGCACGAACATCTCAACGGGCCGCTGATCTGCGAAGGCGTGATCTATGGTCCCATGGGCCGGGTAGTAACCCGGTTTGTCGGCAACTTTGAAGGCACCTGGGAAGGCAACAAAGGCCATCTGAAAGAGAAGTTTCGCTATGACAGCGGGACCGAGCAGGAACGCAACTGGTACCTGACCACGCACAACGACGGCACATTCGAGGCGGAAGCCCCTGACGTCGTTGGCACCGGCAAAGGCGTGGTTGAAGGGTCGGCCGTGAAACTGACCTATGACATCAAACTGGCAGATGCGGCTGGTGGCCATGTGCTGAGCACCACCGACTGGATGTACATGCTCGACAACGGGACCATCGTGAACCGCAGCCAGATGCGCAAGTTCGGCATCAAGGTGGCAGAACTGGTTGCGACCATACGAAAGGCAGATGCATGACCGCACTTCGCGGCAAAAGGTATTGGGTGGTCGGCGCGAGCGAAGGCCTTGGCCGTGCGGTCAGCGAAAAGCTGTCCGCGCGCGGCGTCCGGCTGGCCTTGTCCTCGCGGTCGGAAGAGAGACTGCGAAGCCTTGCTGACAGCCTGCCGACAGAGGCAACCGTCCACCCGCTAGACGTGACTGACCGCCAGAGCGTCGTGGATGCTGCACAGGCCATTGGCGCCGTGGACGGAGTGATTGTTTTAACCGGGGTTTACTGGCCCATGTGCGCGACGGAGTTCGACGCGGAGCAGGTAGAGATGATGTGCGACGTCAATTTCACCGGCACGGCGCGGGTCCTGTCGACCGTGGTGCCCGGGTTTGCTGCCCGTGGCAGCGGGCACATCGTGCTGACAGGCTCTTTGTCCGGTTTTCGGGGCCTGCCAAGTGCCATCGGCTATGGCGCGTCGAAGGCCGGGATGATGCATCTGGCAGAAAACCTGCAGGCGGAATTCGTGAACACCGGCGTTAAGGTGCAACTGATGAACCCCGGTTTCATTAAAACCCGACTAACGGACAAAAACAGCTTTAACATGCCGTTCCTGATGACCCCGGATGACGCAGCTGAAAAGTTTGTCGCCGCGATGGAAACCAACCGGTTCCAGTCCAACTTCCCGCGTCTGTTTTCTTGGTTTTTCCGGGGCGCAAATTTGCTGCCAGCCTGGGCCTACTACAAACTGGTAGGCACCAGCCCAGCAAAACCAAAGGACGCCCGGCAGCCGTCAGGACAAAGCCGCGCGTCCGAAACCAGCTGATGTCCGGAGTTGTTATTCCGTGGCTGTAAGACCTTCTGGCCGACCCACCACAACAAACCGCAAGGCATCCGTGTCCAACATCCGTTTTGCCACGCGTTTCACATCCTCAACCGTCACCGCACGCACCAGATCGTTGCGAATATTGACGTAGTTGGTCGGGAAGTTGTCAATCTGCATAGATTGCAGGATGCCTGCAATCTCCGCATTGCCATCAAAGCGCAGGGCATAGGCGCCGGTCAGGTTTTTCTGGGCACGCTCTAGCTCCTCCGGTGTTACTCCTTCGATCGCCATGCGCTGCCATTCCGCGCGGATGACATCCAGCGCTTCTGCGATAGTGCCATTAGCGGATGCAACCGACCCGCCCAGATAGTTTGCGTTCGCAAGGAAGGCAAAGTAGCTGTAGACGCCATAGGTCAAGCCGCGTTTTTCGCGCACCTCAGTGGTTAGTCGGCTGCCAAATCCACCGCCGCCGAGGATGTGGTTCATCACGTAGGCCACCATGAAGTCCGGATCGCCAAACCCAATTGTATCCTGTGCCCAAATGGCTGTGGATTGAGGCGAAGGGATATCAATGATGGTGATGCCGCCCGGCGCACCAAAGCTGACTTTCCCTGGCAACGGGGCACCGGTGTCCGGCAGGTCGCCAATCATACGGTCAATTACTAGGCCCAGCTCTTCGGCGGTTATGTCACCCACAGCACTGACAACCACGTGGTCTTTGGTCATCACCCGTTCCTTGGCGGCAATCAGATCATCGCGCGTCATCGTGCGGATCGTCTCCAGCGTGCCATCAACCGGATTTGCATACGGATGGCCTTTGAACCCCATTTCTGAAAGTTTACGGCCGGCAAGGTAGCCCGGCGACTGCATGTCCTGCTCGATGCTGGCCAGGTACTGTCCGCGCACCCGCTCCATCGGCACCGGATCGAAGGATGGCGCGGTGATAGCGCGGCGCAACAG
>JBCCET010000061.1:0-24188 GCA_039030095.1 Pseudomonadota bacterium
ACAGCGTCAGGTAACGCGGGCAATGGCAGCAATCGCCGCTCGTGGAGGAAGCTGGCCGCGCACCGGCAACGACGGACTTCCAATACCTAGCCATCCGGAGAACATTCGCCATGCGCTTGCGCACTTAGGAATATCCGCGCAACGAAACACGTTCACCAACGTCGACGAGTTTGCTGGTTACGGGTTAGACGGACGCGACTTGAACGATATAGCAGATATCCTAGTCAGCGAGTTCATTCGGGAACTTCAGTTTGGCGCGACACCCGCAAGCATAAAACGGGAGATGCTCGCGATCGCTCATTCGCAAACCTACCATCCGGTAATCGACTACATTGATGGATTGGAATGGGACGGTGTGCCTAGGATTGATACCTGGCTTGCGGACTTCACAGGCGCAGAGAAGACAGAGCTCAACAAAGAGTTCGGTAGCAAACTTCTGATCGCCGGCGTCAGGCGAATTAGAAGCCCCGGTGTCAAATTCGATACCATGCTCGTTCTCGAAGGTTTCCAGGGCACTAGGAAATCCAGGCTGGCGGCCGAGTTGGCCGTGCGAGAAGAATGGTTCTGCGGGAGCCTTGACCTAAAAAGTGACGACAAAACCAAAGCCGAGTTGCTTCAACTGGCTTGGATAGTCGAGTGTCAGGAGCTCGATGGTCTCAACAAGGCTACCGGTGAAAGTCTCAAACGGTTCTTGAGCACGTCTGTTGATTCCTACAGACGCGCTTACGCGAGGGATGCTGGCGAATACAAACGGCACTGCATCATTCTCGGAACCACCAACGAGGACACATACCTTCGGGACCTAACAGGCAACCGCAGGATATGGCCCGTCGAAGTTGGGCGAATTGATGTCGAAGGTTTTAAAGCGAAAGTCGATCAACTCTGGGCAGAAGCCGCAGTACGTGAGGCAAAAGGAGAATCCATCTTTCTGTCCAAACACCTGTGGGAAGCTGCAAGGGAGCTGCAGAGAAATCGCATGGTCGAAGACCCTTACGAAGACACACTTTTGGCGGAATTCCAAAACCAAACTGGCCGGGTCTCCCTGGAAAGCATCAAGTTGCTGCTGAAACTCGATACCTCCCGCATGAGTGGGCTGGACGGGCGTCGCATTCGGGCCATCATGGCGGGCTTAGGTTGGGAATACAAGATCTACCGTTTGAATAGCGTTGGCGGTTCTGATGTCAAACCTCGCAGGGGGTTTGCACGCGGGACGCCGGAAGAAAGAAAGGTTGAACTTGTTGCTGAGCGCCTGGACGGTGGAATGTACACCATAGTTCGGCTCACCGACGACGAAGGTGAAATGCCGTTCTAGAGCAGCACTTGTAACGCAACCAAAGCCCTGGGCAAACTTTGCCCAGGGCGCGGTGGCACCCCACCTGCTGCCCCCCTTTTTGAACTACCCTTTTTGGCCAAAGTTACAGTTAAAGTTACAACAACGTCAGGGCCTGGCTTGCGCCTTCTTGGGCCTAAAGCAGCTTGCCGGGGCAACGGGTGCCAATACGCCAACATAGCCCCTCAAGGGCCGCACAAAGCCCTGCATGGACGACCACAGCGCAAAACGCAAACGCGCTTCAGCGCTTCGCTTCGCATTCCGGAACTATTTGATTTGTTGAGAAGAATGGTGCCGCTGATAGGACTTGAACCTACGACCCCATCATTACGAATGACGTGCTCTACCAGCTGAGCTACAGCGGCATTCTTCTCTGCGTTGGCCCTACTATGGCCCTACTAGTTCTACTCCTGCGCCTCGAACCCTTTGGTTTCGCAAGCCATTCTCGCGGGGACCCGCTAATTACGAATGACGTGCTCTACCAGCCGAGCTGCAGCGGAGCCGCTATGCAGATAGCTTGAAGGATTACCCGGTTCAAGGGCTTTTCAAATGCCACTTCATCGTAGCCATTTACAAAATCCGGTTCCGGTCTCTGCTTGAAAGGACTAAGCGTGGGATATGAACCTCTCCGCCCTGCGTGAACCTGAATTCCGACTGTACTTTGTCGGCGCCGTTGCAAACGTAAACGCGATGTGGATTGTCCGCATCCTTATCAGCTGGCTTGCTTGGGAGGCCACTGGCTCTGCTTCTTTCACAGGGCTCGTGGCGGCTGCATCGCTCGTCCCGACACTTTTCGGCGGGCCAGTTTTCGGGGTGATGGTCGACCGCGCTGACATCCGCAAAGCGGCGTACACAACCAATTTGTCAATGATTGCCTGTATTCTGGCGCTCTTGGCGCTCTACACATCCGGCAAACTTAGCCCAACGATGATGGTCGTTATTTCCCTGGCTATCGGCACAGTTACGGCAGCCCATCACCCGGTGCGTCTCTCCCTGGGACCCCGACTTGTTCCCACAACGGAAGTTTCGTCCGTGGTGGCGCTCTCTGCCCTGAATTTTAACGTGGCACGGCTGATTTCCCCAGCCGTAGGCGGAGTTTTGATAGAACAGATTGGAATCACGCCGTCGATTATGGTCACACTGACCTTGTTTTTACCCAATCTTGCGATCATCGCCCGGCTTCATCCGCGCAAATTGGGGAACAAAGGGGCCCAAGCCTTTGCCACGGCGATGCGCGAAGGTCTTGCCTACATCAGAACGCGGCGGGTGATCATGGTGATCCTGGCGGCAACATGCGTTTTCTCGGTCGCATTGCGCGGGGTGTTAGAGGTGCTGCCAGTGGTCGCCGATGGCGCTTTTGCCCGCGGGGCTGCCGGATTCGGCCAGCTTGGATCTGCGGTGGGCGGCGGCGCGTTGTGCTCAGCGCTGGCGAAAGCTCTGTGCGCTGGGGACCGCGCGCAGTCGCAAGACGCCTTGTCGCTAACCAACTTGGCAATCGCAGCCATCGGGCTTGCAACAGTGGCAATCCTGGGCAGTTCGGAGATCTGGCTGGTGGCCCTGGCGTGTGCCGCAACACTTGGCGCCACAGGAACGTGGTTCGGCGTCTCCATGCAACAGATCATCCAGGCAGACTTGCCCGACGACATGCGCGGCAGGGTCATGTCGATTTGGGTCGTTGTGGGGCTAGGGTCGACTGCATTGGGCGCTTGGATCATCGGCGCACTAACCGAACTTGTAAGCCTCACACCGGCCTTCACCGCCATGGCTGTTGCTGGCGCCGTTTCGTTGCTGGCCTTGTCACGCGCAACCCACAAATAGTGCAGGTCCTTGGCCTGTGTCGACCAAACCCGTGCACGCCGCCTTTTCGGGCTCACGCCAGCCGCACATCCTAGAATTGGCGTGCCCGCGCAAGTGGGCTCCTTTTGAATAAAAGAGGGGGGCGAAAACGCCCCCCTAAGTTCTGCTTTCAGGCTTTAGAAAGTACTGCTCGGTTTATTGCCTGTGGCCTGAACAGCGTCTCCCGGCCGGACCCCTCCGGCTGGGAGAAGTCTTGTCAGCTACACCCGCTGGTTGCCCCGCACGTGTTGCATTTCATGCAGGTGCCGTTGCGCACCAGCGTGTAGTTTCCGCAGTCCCCGCAGGCGTCACCCTCATAGCCCTGCATCTTGGCTTTGGTGCGCTCATCCATCATCGGTGCCGCCAAAGTAACCGGTGCGGGTATCTCGGGCGAGGTCGTCATTTCCGGTGCCGGGGCAATCTCTGCTGCTGTGGAACGGGACGAGGCGAACAGACCGTCCGACGCGCCGCCTTGCAGCACCATCAACTCTTGCGGCATCCGGTGGCGGTGGAAGCCTGGGCTGACCACCTGCTTAAGCAGCGCAACTGCATCGTCTGAGGCCGGTTTGATGTTGGAAACACCTTCCTCTTCGCCACGTCCCAACTCGTCAAAGCTGGCGCCCCCTGGCTTCACATGGGCCAGGTCCGTGCGGTCGAGGTAGCTGACCGCCAATTCCCGGAAGATGTAATCGAGGATCGACGTTGCGTTTTTGATCGAGTCGTTGCCCTGCACGCCCCCCGCCGGTTCAAACCGGGTAAAGGTGAAGGCGTCCACAAACTCATCCAGCGGCACGCCGTATTGCAGGCCAACGGACACGGCGATGGCAAAGTTGTTCATCATTGCCCGGAAACCTGCACCCTCTTTGTGCATGTCGATGAAAATCTCACCCAGCTTGCCGTTTTCGTATTCCCCGGTGCGCAGGTAGACTTTGTGTCCACCTACGACGGCCTTTTGAGTGTAACCTTTGCGGCGTTCCGGCAGCTTGTCGCGACCGCGCGCGATTTCTTTGACGATCACCTTTTCGACGATTTTTTCAGCCAGGATCTGCGCCCGTTCTGCCGGTGCGGCCTCAATCAGCTCTTCTTCCAAATCCTCATCATCTTCGATGAGAGAGGCTGACAATGGCTGGCTTAGTTTGGATCCGTCGCGGTAAAGCGCGTTTGCCTTTACGCCCAAGGACCAGGACAACTCGTAAGCCTTCTGACAGTCCTCAATCGTCGCGTCATTTGGCATGTTGATCGTTTTGGAGATCGCGCCAGAGATGAAGCTCTGCGCCGCGGCCATCATGGTGATGTGGCTGTTCACGCTCAGGAAACGCTTGCCCAGCTTGCCGCACGGGTTAGCGCAGTCAAAGACGTGCAGGTGTTCGTCTTTCAGGAACGGCGCACCTTCCAGTGTCATGGTCCCGCAGACATGATTGTTGGCCGCTTCCACTTGCGCTTTGTTGAAACCAAGGTGGGACAGAAGGTCAAAAGCCGGGTCGTTCAGTTTAGCCTCTGGGATGCCCAAGGTCCCGGTGCAGAACTCGGCACCAAGTGTCCATTGGTTGAACACAAAGCGAATGTCGAAGGCTGTGGGCAGGGCTGCTTCAACCTTTTGCAACTCTTCGGGGCCAAAGCCGTGGCCTGTCAGGGTTGTCGGGTTGATATCCGGTGCGTTGCCCATGGTGCCATGGCCAACCGCATAAGACACAATCTCTTCGATCTGGCTTGTTGGGTAGCCTAGGGTTTTCAGGGCAGCTGGCACAGATTGGTTGATGATTTTGAAGTATCCGCCACCTGCAAGCTTTTTGAACTTTACCAGCGCAAAGTCGGGCTCGATCCCTGTGGTATCACAATCCATCACCAGACCAATGGTGCCAGTCGGCGCAATCACGGACACCTGCGCGTTGCGATAGCCGTGTTCTTCGCCAAGGCTCAGCGCGCTATCCCAAGCGCCCTTGGCAAGCTTGGTCAGTTCTGCATCCGGGCAATTGGCGATATCAAGCGCGACGGGCAGAACCTCCAGCCCTTCATAGCCGCCCGTCTCGCCGTAAGCCGCGCGACGGTGATTGCGCATGACACGCAGCATGTGGTCAGCGTTCTTTTCGTACCCTGGGAAGGCCCCAAGTTCGCCAGCCATTTCAGCCGACGTGGCATAAGAGACGCCAGTCATCAGCGCGGTCAAAGCACCGCAAAGCGCGCGACCCTCGTCGCTGTCATAGCCAAGCCCCATGTTCATCAGCAGACCGCCTATGTTGGCATAGCCCAGACCCAACGTACGGAACTTATACGACAGCTGGGCAATCTCTTTTGACGGGAACTGCGCCATTAGAACGCTGATTTCCAAAGTCATGGTCCAAAGCCGGGTGGCGTGCATGTAAGCCGCCGCATCAAATTTGCCGTCGTGGTAGAACTTTAGCAGGTTCATGGACGCCAGGTTACAGGCCGTGTCGTCCAGGAACATGTATTCCGAACAGGGATTCGATCCCCGGATCTGACCGTCTTCCGGGCAAGTGTGCCAGGAATTGATGGTGTCGTGGAACTGGATGCCAGGGTCCGCACAGGCCCAGGCCGCGTGGCCCACATCTTCCCATAGCTCGCGCGCGGACACAGTCTCTGCCACTTCACCGTCAGTGCGGCGGATCAGCTCCCATGGCTGGTCTTCACGTACGGCCTTCAGGAAGGCATCTGTGACCCGGACGGAGTTGTTGGAGTTTTGACCGGCCACGGTTGCATAGGCTTCGCCGTCCCAATCTGTATCGTAAGTCGGGAACTCAATCGACGCAAAACCCTGCCGCGCATATTGCAGAACGCGGTTCACGTAAGTCTCTGGTATCCCGGCTTTTTTGGCGGTCTTGATTGCAGCTTTGAGACCTGCATTCGTCTTCGGATCAAAGGCATCATCTTCTGCCCCGTCCCAGCTGCGGATGGCGCCGAAGATCTCGTTCAGCTTCTCTTCGTGCATCTTGGAGCCGGCAACCAAAGCGGCCACTTTTTGCTCCTCGCGAACCTTCCAGTTCACAAATTCTTTGATGTCAGGGTGATCCATATCGCAGATCACCATCTTTGCGGCGCGCCGGGTGGTGCCACCCGATTTAATTGCGCCGGCGGCGCGGTCTCCGATCTTGAGGAAAGACATCAGACCGGAAGACTTGCCGCCGCCGCCCAGTGGCTCTTCGGCACTTCGCAGGGAGGAGAAGTTAGTGCCCGTGCCAGAGCCGTACTTGAACAGCCGCGCTTCACGGACCCACAAATCCATGATCCCGCCGTCGTTCACCAAGTCATCGCCGACAGACTGGATGAAGCACGCGTGCGGTTGCGGATGTTCATAGGCTGACTTCGACTTGGTCAGCTTGCCGGTCTTGAAGTCAACGTAGTGGTGCCCTTGGCTCGGACCATCGATGCCATAGGCCCAGTGCAGACCGGTGTTAAACCATTGCGGGCTGTTGGGCGCTGCCATTTGGCCCGCCAACATGTGCCGCATCTCGTCATAATAGGCGCGCGCGTCTGACTCAGTGTCGAACATGCCGCCTTTCCAACCCCAATAGGCCCAAGCGCCTGCAAGCCGATCGAAAACTTGCTTGGCACTGGTTTCACCCTGATAGGTTTCTCCTGCTTTCACTTGCTCAGACGCATCAGGGACCGACCGCCACAAAAAGTCGGGAACACCCTTTTCGCGCACCTTCTTAAGATGCGCTGAAACGCCTGCTTTTCGAAAATACTTTTGCGCGATCACATCGGCGGCCACTTGCGACCAACCTGTTGGAACTTCTACGTTTTCCAGGGAAAATACCACGGACCCATCGGGGTTGCGAATTTCGCTAGATGTGGTGTGAAATTCAATCCCAGCGTACGCGTCTTTGCCTTCTAATGTGAACCGGCGTTCGATCTTCATTTTCTGCCTCGTTAGTGTGTGGCGTGTTACCAAATTTATGGGACTCGCTTACGGTTCGGCTCTCGTCCGTTGTCTTCTACCGCAAGCGTAAGTCCCTCTTCCCCGCTTTCTATGGTCAGCCACTAAATATTGTGGTTCCCACCGAAAGCTCACACAAACTGTACGACCGCTGTCCTTCGGTCAACGGAAATATTTTCAATAAATGCGTTTTTTTCTGTTGACTGATTCAGGAACGCAACGCTGCACCTTGCCGCGCAAGATTTCGGTTTTAGGTAACTCCTCGGAAGTACGCAGAATTTCCGGTTCGACACACCACACAAACACCGCACAGAGTGGAGCAGAAGATTCGCACTTCAATCTCCGCGTGTCTCGAGGCCACAACCGCTCAATTTCGGGCTTTTCCTGGCCAACCGAGTGGGCCGCCAATTGCACCCAATTTGCATCTTCATTTTGTGCCGTGTGGTTGATTCGCCATTCAAACTATCGCGGGTGGAGCGTAATGACGCGCCAGCGAACCCGAGGTAATCATGGGGAATGGAATACTCGCCCAAATCCACTGAAATCGGCAGTTTTTTGCTTCTATTGCGGGGAGTTGCGCCAAATGCGGCTGGTTAATTCTGCCAGGTTACAGTATTAAATATGCGCGCAAGGGGAATAAAAAAACACCCTCAGTTGGAAATGGGAAACATGGCAAAAATCGACCTCAGCAAGCTAAACCACAAAGAACTGGTGAAACTCCAAAAAGATGTGGAAAAAGCTATCAAGAATTTCGAAAAACGCCGCCTGGACGAAGCACGGTCTGCGGTGGAAGCGAAAGCCCGCGAACTCGGGTTCTCTCTCACACAATTGACCGGGGGCAAAGGCGCGGCCAAGCCAAAGAATCCGCCTAAGTACCAGCATGCTGAAAACGCAGAACTGACATGGAGCGGTCGCGGTCGGCAACCAGCTTGGATTAAAGAACACCTGGCAGCGGGTAAATCGTTAGACGATCTGGCGATCTAACCCGTCATACTAAATCTTGTAGGCCCCGGCGCTATGCGGCGGGGCCTTTTTGTTGCGTGCCGCCATCAGTCCGGTTTTGTGGGTTTGAGAAGACCTTTGCCCGTTCATAAGTCGGCTCGGATCAGAAGCGCCATTGATCAGTGCATCTCACCAACCGACCATAGCAAAAGTATTATTGTATGTGAGTGATTAACTGGTCGGGGCGGCGAGATTCGAACTCACGACCCCCTGTACCCAAAACAGGTGCGCTACCAGACTGCGCCACGCCCCGAACCAGTGGGCGGTCCTTACCGGTATATCTCGCGTTTGAAAAGAGAGAACTGCGTGTTTTTGGCGTTTCGACATCAAGTTGCTACGCTGAGCGCCAGCGAGAAGTCCAAGCAAAAAGAGTGACGTGCTAGTTACAGGGCCAAAGTGCATGAGCTGAAAACGCTGGGTGGCGCATTTCTGCCCCGGCTTTGATACCCAGCTCTTCGGCCAAACCGCCGTTTATTTCCAGCACGGCAAGGATATTGTCGCCACCAAAGATGGATTCCAAACTGCCGGGAACCGCATTGGAATGCACGTTTTTAACCACTCCGCGCCGATCCAAGAACACCATATCGAGCGGGATCAGCGTATTCTTCATCCAGAACGACACTGATAGAGGGCGCTCGTAAACAAATAGCATCCCGCTGTAACGTCCCAGTTCTGAACGAAACATCAATCCACGGGCGCGTTCGTCGAAGTCATCGGCAATTTCGACGCTGAAACGCGCCGAGCCGCCATCCCATCGTAAGTCCACGACGTCTTGCGTGCATGCCGCCGCCAATGAACCTGAACTAGCTGCTAGAAGCGAAATCCCAAGCGCGGACTTCAACAGCCATGCGCCCACGCGGGCCTTGGGCCGTGCGAACACAAATTGCTTCGCCCTGGACCAACTCTGCGATGCCATAGGCCCGTAAGACTTCCATATGGACAAAGATATCCTCCGCACTGCCAAACAGGTTCACGAAACCGAACCCTTTGACTTTGTCGAACCATTTAACGCGGGCTGGCGTCAAGGGCTCTGTGCTCACAATCTCGTCGAGATTGAAGCCACTTTCCGGGCTGGATTTAAAGGCCTCTCGCACATCCGTTTGCGGCAAATCCATGGTCACGATTTCTGCTGCTTGCAGACCGCGCGGGGTTTCGGTCACCATGACCTCTAGCCGGGTGCCTTCGATGACCGACGAATGGCCCATATTGCGCAGCACGTTTGCGTGCAAAAGGATATCGCGACCGCCGTCATCGTCGGTGATAAAACCAAACCCTTTTGTACTGTCAAACCACTTGACGCTGCCTGCCTTCTTATCGGGCATACTGCTCTCCGTTACGCTGAGTGCAGGGTAGAAAAGCACCTGTGGTTACACAAGACGTTCTCTTTGCAACTTGTGATTTTTCACGAATTTCTCCCGAATTCGCGACTTTTTTTGTTAAATGCACCATTTTTTGATGTTATAGTCCTTGGTGATTACATCTATGGGTTGAGTCGCACGATATCCCAGCGCCCATCAGGATTCGTTCTTGTCCAGCGAAACCGGTCATGCAAGCGCGCAGAACCGTCACACCAAAACTCAATTTCTTGTGGCACGATCACGTAGCCACCCCAAAACGGCGGGCGTTTTGGGTTTTCCCCTAGCTCATCAGTCATTTCTTGCGCGCGGGTTTCCAGAACAGTTCGGTCAGTGATCGGTGACGACTGATCTGATGCCCATGCACCTACGCGAGAAAAGACAGATCTTGTGGCAAAATACGCATCAGACGCGGCATCATCTGCACGTTCTACCTGCCCGCGAAACCGCAACTGGCGGCGCAGGCTTTTCCAATGCAATACCGCAGCCGCTTTTGTGCTGGTGTCCAGCTCGGCTGCTTTTTGACTGGTGTAGTTGGTGAAGAAGACAAACGCATCGTCGCGGATTTCTTTCAACAAGACCATCCGCACATTGGGCATGCCGCCGCCGTCAACGCTGGCCAGGGCCATTGCGTTGGCGTCGTTCATTTCCGCAGCTTGCGCGTCTGCAAGCCACGACCGCGCGAGTTCAAAGGGATCCCCCCCCGAAAAAACTCCTGCGCGGTCCGACGAAAGATCGTTCGGATGCATCTGGCCGTCCAATTTTGTGTGTCATTCCCGGTGACACGTTTCATCGGACCCTATTTTTGCTGCCAAAGCAACCCTACCCTTGCGACATGCCGTGCGCTTGGCATAAAAGCGGCGCACCGCGAACACAGGCGAAGGACGGGGACATGGTCGAAGGACTTATGCAAGGCAAACGTGGCCTTATCATGGGGGTCGCCAACGATAAGTCCATTGCATGGGGCATTGCACGTGCCTGCCATGCACAGGGGGCTGAGCTTGCATTTTCGTATCAGGGGGAGGCGCTCGGCAAACGGGTGAAGCCACTGGCCGAAAGCGTGGGGTCGAACCACGTGTTGGAATGTGATGTGACCGATGCGGATAGTATGGATGCGCTTTTCGCTGCCTTGAAGGCCGATTGGGGCACGCTCGACTTTGTGGTCCACGCCATTGGGTTTTCAGACAAAAATGAGCTGCGCGGGCGCTACGTGGACACCAGCCCGGAGAACTTTCGAATGACGATGGATATCTCCGTCTTCAGCTTCACAGCCATTGCAAAGCGCGCCGAAGACCTGATGCCAAATGGCGGCGCGCTGCTGACACTTACATACTATGGCGCTGAAATGGTTATGCCGCATTATAACGTCATGGGCATCGCCAAGGCAGGACTTGAGGCATCCGTCAAATATCTTGCGATGGACCTTGGCCCAAAGGGTATTCGGGTAAATGCGCTGTCCGCCGGGCCGATCAAAACGCTTGCCGCCTCGGGAATCGGCGATTTTCGCTATATTCTGAAATGGAATGAGTTGAACTCCCCTCTACGCCGCAATGTGACCACTGACGACGTGGGTGGCGCAGGCATGTATTTGTGTTCTGATTTGGCCTCTGGCGTTACCGGCGAAAATCACCATGTGGATGCAGGGTATCATGTGGTCGGCATGAAGGCCGAAGACGCCCCGGATATCGACGTTGTAGTCGGGCGCAAATGATCCGACTTGCCGCAGCCCTGACACTTTGCGCTGGACCAGCTCTGGCAGCCATCGGAAATGCCGATATCTGCGCCAAGGCAGACCGTGAAAAACGGTTAGGGAATATGACCCAATCTCAGTGCACCTGCCTGTTGAGCAAAGGCGACAAGCGCATGGACCCGGCCCTTGGCAAGCTATGGAAAGAGGCACTTTATACCGGCAAATCACGGGTGAATGAGCTTCGCTCCCTGGGCATGAGCGAGGCCAAGATGGAACGCCAGATGCGCCGGACATTGCGGGACGCGCGCCGCGATTGCGGTGTGAAAAATCCATTCGGATTTTGATCAGACGATGGAACTGACCCATGTCGTTGCCTTTAACGCCACGCTGTTGGCGTCAATGGCAAGCCCAGGCCCTGCCCTTTTGTACGCCCTGCGCAACGCGCTGACTGGCGGATGCGACAGGGGTTGGCGACCGGCGCCGGGCTGGGCCTTATGGCGGCCACCTGGACCGGGGTTGCGCTGGTTGGGCTGGACATCGTTTTTCAGATTGTGCCCTGGGCCTATCTTGCGCTCAAAATTTCGGGCGCGATTTACTTGCTATGGCTTGCCTGGGGTATGTGGCACGCCGCCGACACACCCGTTGCTGCCGGTGCGACACGACCGGGCAATGCGTTTTTTGGCGGGATCCTGGTGAACTTGGCCAACCCAAAGTCCGTGCTCTTTGCGTCCGCAGTTTTGATCGTGATCTTTCCCGCAGGACTGACTGCCTGGGAAAAATTCGCCATAGTAGGCAACCATTTCGTTGTGGAATTTGTGGTCTACGCTGCCTTTTCCGCAGCGCTTTCAACGCCCGCCGCGCGCGGCGCATACTTGCGTGCTAAAGGTTGGCTAGATCGCGGCGCAGCCCTGATCCTTGGCGCGCTAGGGCTACGCCTTCTGTTTCAGCGTTAAGACGCTTTGCTACTGGCCTAAGCTTTGATTTTGTTGCCGGTGACGGTCAGCGTCACCTTGCCCCCGGATCGGGACGCCACGGCTTTGACTTGCGCTTTTTGCTGATCATTGTTTTTCTTGTCGATGTGGAACGGAATTGTTCCCAGCACGATGCCTTTGTCAGGCTGGAACAACAGATTGTTCTTTGCGTTCCCGCCGATGTGGATGTGGTTGTACTTCGGCACACCGCTTTCTTTGGGTCCGGTGCGGCCCTTGACGCCGGTGGCAACCATGGTCAGCGCCTGGGCCAGTTTGGCATCTGTTCCCGTCAGTTCTGACCGGGCTGCGGTGTAAGCTTGCACTGTAATGTCGTCGTTTTCCTCGATCGCTTCTTTGCTAACCTTCTTGGCTGTCGCCTCCGCCACTTTCATGACCCCTGTCATCAACTTTCGGCAGGTTTTGTATTTTGTCTCATCTGCCAGAATCGGAGGCTTGCGGTCCGCGTCACGTTGGAATTTCTCCACTTGCGGATGCATGCGGGTGAACGCCTTGATCGCTTCATTGATCTTGCCCGCGTTGGGGGAACCTGGGTGCTTTTTCACATGTGCCGCCAGTTTGGCGAGCTTTGTCTTGGTAGACGCGCCATCGGCTGACAACTTTTCGATCATTTCAAAAGACGCTGTTGGCATGAGACTTTCCCTCTGTTGTTGAATACTTGAAATTTATTGCTCCCAACTTTGCACAGGAAGATGTTTGTGGGAAGGTCTGACATCTTCTGCCGCGCAGGCCTTCCCCCTATGGTTTGGTTTCGCTATCACCAGCAGGACTTTGGCCGAACAAGAGGGGCACGCCCGTGTCAGACAGACTGCCGCACGAAAAAGGGTTTCACATCAGCTGGGACCAGATCCACAGAGACGCACGTGCACTGGCATGGCGGCTGGACGGCCAAGGCCCGGGAACCGATGGTTCATGGAAGGCGATTGTGGCGATTACACGCGGTGGTATGGCCCCGGCAATGATTGTGGCCCGCGAACTGGACGTGCGCACCGTGGATACGATCAGCGTGAAGTCCTACGACCATCAAACCCAGTCCGAGGCGGTGGTGATCCAGAAACCCGGTGAAGAGCTGATGGGCGACGGCGAAGGGGTGTTGATCCTCGATGATCTGGTGGACAGCGGACGCACGCTGGAAGTGGTGCGCGCGCTTTACCCCAAGGCCCATTTTGCCACCGTTTACGCCAAACCCAAAGGCCGCCCCCAGGTGGACACCTTCATCACCGAGGTCAGCCAGGACACCTGGATCTTTTTTCCCTGGGACATGGCGCTGCAATACGTTGAGCCATATCGCGGGCGCTGATGGCCGATAGACCGAACAAGCTGTCGGACGTGACGCTTGCAGTTCAGGCACTGCACCGGGTCGACCCGGCCAGCGGCGCGGTGGTCCCCCCCATGGTGGCATCCAGCACATTTGCACGGGATGGCGATTACGCGTCCCGCGACGGCTACATCTATGCCCGCTATGACCAGCCAACCACACGCCACGCGGAAGAGGTTTTGACGACCATTGAAGGCGCCGATGACAGCCTGCTTTTTGCGTCCGGCATGTCGGCATTGGTGGCCTTGATCGAGGCCCTGCCCCACGGTGCCCATGTGGCCACCCAGCAGATGATGTACCATGTGGGGCTGAATTGGATGCGGCGTCAGGCAGACCGCGGCGTGATAAAACTGACCGAGTTTGAAGCAGGTAATTTGGGATCAATGGCCGAGGCGGTTAGCCCAAAAACCGCACTTGTCTGGGTAGAAACCCCAGCAAATGGCGATTGGTCCGTGACTGATATCGCTGCGGCTGCAGAAATTGCGCGGTCCGCTGGCGCGCTTCTCGCCGTCGACAGCACGGCTGCCCCGCCGCTGGTGCAGCGTCCGCTGGAACTGGGCGCAGACATCGTTTTTCATTCCGCAACAAAGTATCTGGCCGGACATTCCGATATCACGGCGGGTGTTTTGTCTGCGCGTCCCGGTTTGGCGATCTGGCAGGACATTCGCCAGGTTCGCAGTTTTCAAGGCACGATTCTGCCCGCCTTTGAAAGCTGGCTTCTGATCCGGTCGCTTCGCACATTGCACGTGCGCACGGCCCGCGCCTGCGATAACGCATTGGCCTTTGCGACCCATGTTCAAAAGCTTGCCGGAGTTTCTGCCGTTCTTTACCCGGGTCTGGCCAGTCATCCCGGTCACGACACCGCCCGCGCCCAAATGTCCGGCTTCGGCGGCATGATGAGCGTGCTAATTGATGGCCCCGAAGGCCGCGCCTTGGCGATGGCAAAAGCCGCGCGCGTGTTTCTCCCTGCGACTTCACTTGGCGGCGTCGAAAGCCTGATCGAACATCGGTTGACGATCAGCGGCCCGGGGTATGGGATCCCGGAAAACATGCTGCGACTGTCGATAGGACTTGAAGACGTGGCCGATCTGATTGCTGATTTCGAACAAATGCTAAGTGCGACCGACTGAAGGAGGGCACAAAATGTCAGATATCAAACGTTCACACGGAAATGGACGCATGAGCCAGATGGTGGTTCACGGCGATACAATTTACCTGGCAGGCCAAGTTGGAACTGCAGGGGACAGTGTCGCTGATCAGACACGCCAGTGTCTTGAAAAAGTGGATGCTTTGTTGGCGGAGGCCGGCTCTGACAAGACGCGGATTTTGCAGGCCGTTATCTGGCTCGACGATATGGCTGACTTTGCCGAGATGAACGGTATCTGGGACGCTTGGGTCGCAGTAGGTCATGAACCAGCACGTGCATGCGGATCCGCCCATTTGGCTACGCCGGAATTCAAGGTGGAAGTCATTGTAACAGCGGCGAAGTAAGCCACGCTTCACCTAAAAGCTATCCTAACCCCTGACGCGTCGTATGGGATAGGTTGGTGCCGTGTAAGCCTTTGGAATTGCAAGATAAGCGATTCTGGCAATCAGACCCACGACGCACAGCCCACTTGCCCTTAGCGTGCGGCCCCGCCAAAGTCGGCGGTAAGGGAGGCACGTAATGCCGCAGCACATTCGCATCGCTGGCGCCAGCGGCTATTGGGGCGACGCACAGATCGCCACTGAGCAACTGTTGCAGGTGGTGCCAGATTTTGTCGTTTATGATTATCTGGCTGAAATTACGCTGGGCATCATGGCAGCCCAACGCGCCAAAGACCCAGCCGCGGGTTATGCGACTGACTTTGTCACTGCTGCGATGGCGCCGAACCTGCGCAAGATTGCCGAACAGAACACCAAGATCATATCGAACGCGGGCGGCATGAATCCAACCGCTTGCGCAGCCGCGCTGCGGGCGGAAATCTCATCTCAGAACCTAGGTCTAACCGTTGCAACCGTCACCGGGGACGACCTGATGCCGGACCTGAGCACGATTGCAGAAAATGCCCCGGTTGAAATGTTCTCTGGGGCGCCTTTCCCGGACACCGAAACAATCCAGTCCATCAACACCTACTTCGGCGCGGTGCCGATCGCGGCGGCGCTCGCAACTGGGGCAGACATCGTTGTGACCGGACGATGTGTGGACAGCGCGGTGACACTCGGCGCAGCCCTACACGCCTTCGGATGGGCCCCTTCCGCGCTGGACCTGTTGGCGGCGGGATCACTGGCGGGGCACCTGATTGAGTGCGGCGCACAGGCCACCGGCGGCAATTTCACGGACTGGCGTGACAGCGGGCCAGCAGATGCCGTCGGATACCCCTTTGTGGATCTCTGTCCCGACGGACGATTTCACCTGTCCAAGCCACTCGGAACCGGTGGTATAGTCACGCCTGCCTCCGTCGGGGAACAAATGCTTTATGAAATCGGCGACCCCCAATCTTATGCCCTGCCCGACGTCGTCTGCGATTTTTCAGACGTGGAAATCACGCAGGATGGGCCCGACCGGGTGCTTGTGACCGGCGCCAAAGGGCAAGGCGTGCCAGATGCGCTCAAAACCTCCCTCATTCATCGCAACGGTTGGCGCACCAGCCAGATGATCGGGTTTTACGGGATGGACGCAGGTGAAAAAGCGCAGTCCTTTGCTGACGCCGTTCTTCGCCGCACGCGGGACGTGCTGCGCGCGCAAAACGCACCCGATTTCGATGAGATATTGATTGAGATCTTGGGCAGCGGCGCCCAAATGGGCGCGCCAGTCGCAGATGTGCAGGAAGTGGTCCTGAAGATTGCGGCCCGCCACACAGATCGCCGCGCCTTGGGATTGCTGCTGAAAGAGCTGTCAGGCCTCGCCCTGGCAGGCCCACCGGGCATCAGCGGTTTTGCAGGGGGTCGCGCGAAACCGTC
Organism: Pseudomonadota bacterium; assembly: GCA_039030095.1. GTDB lineage: Bacteria > Pseudomonadota > Alphaproteobacteria > Rhodobacterales > Rhodobacteraceae > Amylibacter. Next base: position 16,359 of record JBCCET010000061.1, read on the forward strand.
GCCGGTCATGGCCCTGCATTCCTACCTAACCCCAAAATCCGCGGTTGTGGCGCAGGTCACCGGGCCTGATGGCGCGACACAGACCGTGGAAAATACCGCAGCCCAAAAGCCCCGCAACCCGCAGCGCCCAGCGCCTCCAGACCCGCCAAAAGGCCCGTTTACAGATATCCCACTCATTCAGCTTGCTTATGCACGGTCCGGGGATAAAGGCGACAGTGCCAATGTGGGTGTTCTTCCGCGCGACCCCGCGTTGTTGCCCGCGATCTGGCACGCACTGACCGACAACCATATCCGGCAAACCTTCGCCCACGTCCTGTCGGACACATCTGACGTACAGAAATTCTTGCTGCCGGGGACCAACTCGATCAACATCCTGATGACCCAGGCGCTCGGCGGCGGCGGGTTTGCCAGCCTGCGCAACGACCCGCAAGGCAAAGGCTTTGCGCAAATCCTGTTGGCCCGCCCGATACCAGTGCCAACTGAACTGGCAGAGGCCCTATGACGTTCGAACCGCAGATCACAAAAGCCCATCCCGACTACGCGCAAAACCGTATGGGCATGTTGCAGTTGGTCGACAAAATGCGCGGGCTTGAGGCGCGCGCAACCGCTGCCTCCGAAAAGCGTCGCCCGGTGTTTGACAAACGCGGCCAGTTGTCACCGCGCGAAAGACTGGCCGCGTTGCTTGACCCGGGCATGCCGTGGTTAGAGCTTTTCAATCTGGCCTCTTACATGGTGGACGACCCGAACCCTGACACCTCCGTCCCCGGTGGGTCCATGATCACCGGCATCGGCTACGTCAGTGGCGCGCGCTGTTTTATTTTCATTGACGACAGCGGGATCAACGCCGGTGCGATGACTGAAAAGAGTGTTGAAAAAGCACTCGCCGCTGTGGCCGTGGCACAGCGCCAAAAACTGCCGTTCATCCACCTGGTTGAAAGCGCGGGCGCCAACCTTATGGCATATACGGTGGAGCTTTGGGCCCATGGCGGCGGTATGTTTGCGGGGCTTGCGAAACTGTCTGCTTCCGGCATTCCTGTCATTACCGTTTTGCACGGCGCGTCCACTGCGGGCGGGGCCTACCAACCAGGGCTAAGCGATTATGTGGTCGGCGTAAAAGACAACGGCATGGCCATGCTTGCTGGCGCCGCGTTGGTGAAAGCCGCTACTGGAGAAGAGGCGCGTGACACGGAATTAGGTGGCGCCGAAATGCATGCGACCACAACTGGCCTCGTGGACTATCTGGCCGAAAACGACGCCCACGGAATTGCAATCGCCCGCGAAATCGTGGGGCGTCTGAATTGGGATCACGCAGGCGGTAGGTCGCGCGCTTATGACCACCCGCGACATGACACAGACCATCTGGCGGGCGTTGTCCCACTCGATCACACCCAGCCCTATGACGCGCGGGAGGTGGTGGCCCGCATCGCCGACAACTCCGACTTTACAGAGTTCAAGCCGGGCTACGGCCCGGCAACCGTTTGCCTGCACACCAGATTGATGGGCCATGATGTACAGATCCTGGCAAACAACGGCCCCATCGACCCGGACGGCGCCACCAAGGCCACACATTTTTTGCAATTGGCACAGCACACCGGGACCCCTGTTATCTTCCTGAACAACACTACCGGCTACATGGTGGGCGCCGCGTCAGAACATGCAGGTATGATCAAACACGGGTCCAAAATGATCCAGGCGGTCACAAACATCACTGTGCCAAAGCTGTCGCTTTATATCGGGGCAAGTTTCGGGGCCGGAAATTACGGTATGTGCGGCTATGCCTACGGCGCGGATTTCCTGTTCACCTGGCCCAATGCAAAAACCGGTGTGATGGGCGGCGCCCAGGCCGCCGGCACGATGGAGGCGGTGGCCCGCGCTGGCGCCGCGCGCAAAGGTGCGCCGGTTGATGAAGACCGGCTGGCTAAACAATCGGCGCAGATCACCACCCATTTCGACCGCCAGTCAGACGCGTTTTACACCTCTGGCCGGATGCTCGACATGGGTATGATTGACCCGCGCGACACGCGGCGCGTGCTTGGTTTCTGCCTCGACACATGTGCTGAAGGCCGCAGACGAGAGTTAAGCCCCAACACCTTCGGGATTGCGCGACCATGAGACGACTTTTGATCGCCAATCGCGGGGAAATTGCCTGCCGGATCATCCGCACAGCGGCCGAGCGCGGGATCGAAACCGTGGCCGTCTACACAGACGCTGACGTTTGCGCCCCGCATGTGGCGGAAGCCACGCAGGCTGTACGGATTGGCAGCGGGCCGGTGGGCGACAGTTATTTAGACGCAGACAAGGTTCTGGCCGCAGCGGTGCAAAGCGGCGCGGATGCCGTCCACCCCGGCTATGGGTTTCTGTCCGAAAATGCTGATTTTGCGGCAGCGGTTGGTGCAGCGGGTCTGATTTGGGTTGGGCCGCCGCCAGAAGCGATCCGCGCCATGGGCAACAAAGCAGAAGCCAAACGGCTAATGATCGCAGCAGGCGTGCCCTGCGTGCCGGGGTATGAGGGCGCAGATCAGTCCGATCCGGTGCTGATCGCCGAAGGCGAAAAGATCGGTTTCCCGCTGATGGTCAAAGCGGCGGCGGGCGGTGGCGGGCGCGGCATGCGTCTGGTGGATCGGGCCACAGATCTGCCGGGCGCCATCCAGCTTGCCCGGGATGAGGCACAAAACGCATTTGGATCAGGTGAATTGATCCTGGAACGCGCCATCCTAGGCCCCCGCCATGTGGAGGTTCAGGTGTTTGCCGACACCCACGGCACAACGGTGCATCTGGGTGAACGGGACTGCTCCGTTCAACGTCGGCACCAAAAGGTTCTGGAAGAGGCACCCTGCCCCGTGCTGTCAGATGCGGAACGGGACGCAATGGGCGCCGCAGCCGTGCAAGCGGCGGAGGCGATCGGATACGTGGGCGCGGGTACGGTCGAATTTCTACGCGACGCCTCTGGCGATTTTTACTTCCTGGAAATGAACACCCGTTTGCAAGTGGAACACCCGGTAACGGAGGCGGTGACCGGACTGGATCTGGTAGCGTTGCAACTGGATGCGGCCATTGGCAAACCGCTGGGCTTCACCCAAAACGACGTAACGGTCACAGGCCACGCGATTGAGGCGCGCCTTTACGCAGAAGATCCCGCCGACGGGTTCAAGCCCTCCACCGGCAAGCTATCGCGTTGGATTGCCCTCGGTGGCGCGGGCATACGCGTGGACAGCGGCGTTGTAGAAGGGATTGAAATATCACCGTTTTACGACCCCATGCTGGCCAAGATCATTGCCCACGGCGCCACGCGGGAAGAGGCCCGGAACCGGCTTGCCCGTGGCCTGCGGGACTTGTCCGCACTTGGCATCACCACAAACCGCGACTTCCTGATCGCGTTGGTCAAAGACGAAACTTTTGCAGCTGGCCAAGCCACCACCGCCCTCATCGGCGACACCTTCCCCGATGGGTTTGGTGTTCAGGCAGATGACACAGATCGCAACACGGCGGCTCAGGTCTGGTGTCAGGCGGCAGCCAAAACTGCGATGGCCAACGCGGCCTGGGTCCCGGCAGAACTGATGGGCTGGTCGTCTTCGGCAACAGCCCAAACCCGTGTTCCTTTTGCTGACGGCGCGATGCTGGTGACACCGGGCAAGGACCCGGCGCTACCCTACGCGTTAACAGAAGATGCGCTCTGGCTGACACGTGGTGACAAGACATTGCGCTTTGCGCTGGAAACCTTCGGCGTCGCAAGCTTAGCCGCGCCGGACCGTATCACCGCGCCTATGGCCGGTGCCATCACTGCCGTATACGTAAGCCCTGGCGACATCGTGGCGCCGGGAGATCCCGTGGCCGTCATTGAGGCCATGAAAATGCAGCAAGCTTTGAGCGCAACAATGGATGGGCGGGTGACAGAGGTGGCCGTGGCCACGGGCGCCCAGGTTCCAGCCGGGGCGCTGATCGTAAAACTGGAGGCACCTGATGCAACAAGTTGATGACTTCCGGGCGGAAGCCGCGGCGCTGGCCAACCTGCTTGCGGACGTACCAGAAGCACAGCTTTTTGAACCGACCCAATTCAAAGGCTGGACCATAGACGACGTGCTAGGCCACCTGCATATGTTTGATTTCGCAGCCGAACAGGCGCTGGTCGATCCCGATGGTTTTCAGGTCTTTTTGACAGACTTGATGGCTGAATTTGCCAAAGGAACGTCGATCCGGGATGCGCAGTACCCGTGGCTCGATGGCCTAAAAGGACGCGCGCTTTTTGATGCCTGGCAAACCGGGTCAGGCAAGCTTGCAGACGCGTATGCAGGGGCGGACCCCAAGGCCCGCGTGCGTTGGGTCGGACCAGAGATGTCGGCCCGGTCGTCGATCACCGCACGCCAGATGGAAACCTGGGCCCACGGGCATGAGGTGTTTGATCTTCTCGGCAAAGAGCGCGTGGAGGCGGATCGGATCAGCAATATCGTCTATCTGGGCATCAACACATTCGGCTGGACCTTCGCCAACCGCAAATTGCCCGTGCCAGACCAAATGCCAGAGGTCCACCTGACCGCCCCTTCCGGTGCCCTGTGGTCCTTTGGAGAGCCGCAAGAAAACAACCGGGTCGAAGGCCCAGCCGTCGGTTTTGCCCAGACGGTCACGCAAACGCGGAACGTGGCAGACACCGGGTTGCGCGTGACCGGGAATGTGGCCGAACAGTGGATGGCACTGGCGCAGTGCTTTGCCGGGTCCCCCGAAGACCCACCTGCCCCCGGCGCACGATTTTCCACCGCATAGTCGTCCATCGAACGGCTTTTCACCTTATCAAAGGCGCTTTCAACGCACGCGAGACGTCTTGGGCGGTTGGCTCCATTCCGATGTCGCGTAACTGATGGTCAGACAGATGCTCCAGCGGCTTAACCGGTGGCGCGGATACACATTTTTTTGTGGCAATCCAGATTGTTTCTACAAGGAATCGCAGAGGCTTAAGGCGCGTTAAGGCTGGCCGAGCGCCCGCTATTCGAAGCGTGTTCATGGATGTGTTTCCTTTCAGATTGCACCCAATGTCCTATTGCGCACCTCACAAAACAAACGCCGTTTCTGCACACCCAGTGTGCAAAAAAGGCACAGACGTTTGGTGCGACAGGTGTTAAAATTACCCATGGCCAGAAACCTGCCCCCACTAAACGCGCTGCGCGCCTTCGAGGCGGCGGGAAGGCTCGGATCCTTTACCCGAGCGGCGGCAGAGTTGAACGTGAGCCATTCCGCCATTTCCCGGCACGTGCGTGGCCTAGAGGCGCGGTTGAATGTTCACCTCTTCGCCAAAACCGCCAAAGGCGTTGAATTGACGGAGCCTGGCAGAACTTACCTGGCGCGCCTGACACCCGTTTTCGACGAAATCTCTGACGCCACCGAGGACCTGACGGGCGTTCCATCTCCAAAGGTCACCCTGACCTCCGAACAGACAATTGTCGAAAAGTGGCTGATACCGCGTTTGCAACAGTTTGAAGCGGATTGCCCGCAAGTAGATCTGGTTCTTCTGACCACGCAAAAGGTCTTGGACATAGAAGCACATGATGCGGACATGGCCCTACGTTACTTTTTCAAAGCGTCTCCCCAGAAAAAGGGGATCCCCGTTTTCACGGCACCGTTCCGACCCTATGGCACGCCAGATCTCGCGCGCAAAATCGCAGGCGCTGGCGCCGCCGCAATTGCCGAACAACGGCTCATACCAAATGCGCCTTATTCCCCATGGGAGGAGTGGTTTGAACAGGCCGGATTGTCAGGCGCAAGGCTTGATATCCAGCCTTCGATGAACGCCGTGCTTGCGATTGCATCGGCAGCTGCCGGAAACGGGATCGTGCTCATGACCCCGGAACTTGTCCAGCCGGAGGTCGATGCAGGTCGCCTGGTCCCGCTGTCAGATATCGCGGTGGACGACGGCGGATATTACCTCGTGATCAACCAACGGGCCGGTCGCCGCCGCAACGTGCGCACCGTTCGGGATTGGCTGCTAGCTCAATCGTCCGAGTATCGCCAATGATCGGCCGCCTCCACGTTATTCAACCATTTCATTGAATATAGCCAAAGGTGAAGCTGACCCGAAATAGCCCTTTGGCTCGAAAATTAATTCATATTTTTCAACATCTTAAACGGCACTTCCTGCGATTGACTCTCTCCCACCCACTGCTATGGTCCGCGCGACCGTGAGACCTGCTTTAAGCCCCCGAAAAAGGAGCGCCGCTGATGACAGATGGCCCCGACCCGGAACGGCTGGACGCGCTGGAGAAACGGCTTTCTGAGGTGAAGGAGGCACACGCCCCCAAACCGCGTGAAGAAAGCCATGTCAGCCAAGCGCAACAAGGCTGGCGCATGGTAACTGAGCTGGTGGCAGGGCTGCTGCTCGGGTTTGGGATAGGATACGGGCTCGACCTGGCGTTAGGAACGCTTCCGTGGCTCATGATCCTGTTCACTGGTTTTGGCTTCGCCGCCGGGGTTCGCACCATGATGCGCACGGCGGAAGAAGTGCAGAGGAAAAACGCGGCGCCAGGCGCCGGAAAGGGCAGAGAAGATGGCGACTGAGGAAAGCGGCGGTCTCAACATCCACCCGATGGACCAGTTCATCGTCAAGGTGCCAAGCTGGCTTGGTGGCGGTGACGTGGGCACGTTTTCGATCACCAACGTAACGGTCTGGATGGGCCTGAGCGTTCTGGCGATCATCCTCCTGATGATTGTTGGTCCACGCGGCCGCGCCATCGTGCCAACCCGCGCCCAGTCGATTGCAGAGGTCATCTACAGCTTCGTCTACAAGATGGTGGAAGACATCGCAGGCAAGGAAGGGCTGAAGTTCTTCCCCTACATCTTCACGCTCTTCATCTTTATCGCGACAGCCAACATCCTGGGCCTGATCCCGATGAGCTTCACCACCACATCCCATATTGCCGTGACAGCGACCATGGCGGTGGCGATCTTTGTGGTCGTGACAGTGATCGGCTTTGCCAAGAACGGTGCCGGGTTCCTGAGCCTTTTCTGGATTTCGTCCGCACCCCTGCCCTTGCGCCCAGCGCTGGCACTGATCGAGATCATTTCTTACTTCGTGCGTCCTGTCAGCCACTCCATTCGTCTGGCAGGTAACATGATGGCCGGTCACGCCGTGATCAAAGTGTTCGCGGGCTTCGCCGTCGTGGGCCTTATCGCGCCCGCGTCTGTGCTGGCAATCACCGCAATTTACGCCCTGGAGATGCTCGTTGTCGTCATCCAGGCGTACGTCTTCACCATTCTGACCTGTGTGTATCTCAACGATGCGCTGCATCCGCACCACTAAGGTCCGATAACAAACACTAGACTTTCCATTCCAAGGAGAAACCAAAATGGAAGAAGCACTCGTAGACTTGGGTAAATACGTTGGCGCAGGCTTGGCTTGTACTGGTATGGGCGGCGCCGCTGTTGGCGTGGGCCACGTGGTAGGTAACTACCTGTCTGGCGCTCTGCGCAACCCATCGGCCGCTGGTGGCCAAACTGCGACGATGTTCATCGGTATCGCATTCTCCGAAGCGCTCGGGATCTTCTCGTTCCTCGTAGCTCTTCTGTTGATGTTCGCCGTATAAGCTGACGCCTTTGGATTAGCGGGGCGGCTCTTCCGCCCTTTCAAAGATCAGCTTTACGGAGGTTGCCATGGCAACTGAACCAACAACATCGGCAAGCACCTGCGTTGGCGCTGATGGCGGCGCGCTAGGCATGCCGCAGCTTTGCATCGACTGGTACGCCAACCAGATATTCTGGTTGGTGGTCACTCTGGTAGTGGTCTACTTCCTGATGTCGCGCGTGGCGCTGCCCCGCATCGCTAGCGTGATCCAGGAACGGCACGAC
>JBCCET010000062.1:0-23844 GCA_039030095.1 Pseudomonadota bacterium
CGTGAAAGGGGTCAGCTGGCTACGAATATGTGGAGCAGGAGTCCCAGGCTGGGATTCTCTGCTCGTGAGGGGTAGCCGAGGGGTCACACTTTCGTTGAGCTTCTTCCCAAATGGCAGAAAACACGTTAGGGCCCCACTGAAAAGCACCTTCAGGATTCCGGCTGGGTCGGCTCCTCACTCCAGCCTACGGTTCCTTAGATTCAGATCCACAGTTTTTCTCGCCGTCTGTAAAGGAAAGGTCTTTTTCAGGTATGGCGAATTCTCCTCAATGCCGAAAAAATAATCTTGATCACTCTGCTCTTCTCGATCTCGTTCGGATGGGCCGAGACTCCCACGAAGATCACCGACAAGGGGATTCCCGGCTTGGTGGAAACGGGCCAGTCGATAAAAACCTTACTCGCAACCTGGGGACCCCCGCCCAGGAAGAGGCTGATGATTTCTTCAAGAAGATTTTCTTCCACTACCCAGATCTCGGATTGGTATTGGTCTTAGTGCCGGATGAGTATCCCATTCCGACAAGTCGTCTTTTCGGATGTCCTGAGCCCATTTCCCATCGAGCCAGATCTCTTCCATGGCACAAGGTATGTCAGACAAAAACCGCAGACGGCGGATACGGTGCGCGTCGTTTGAGGTGCCAAATTCAGGCAAGTCAGCCGGCTTTTGCAAGCGTTCCGTGCTGAGGATCTGCGCGGTCGGGAGGCCGCCCCCTGCGATCAGTTCCAGCCGGAACAGCGCGTAGATACCCGCCGCTTCCGGATTGTGCCGGATGTAGTTTCCCGAACCATGCCGCCGGTCGAGAAAACCCTTTTCCTCTAAATCCACAAGCGCCTTTCGCAGGGTGCCCACTGCGATCCCGAGATCCGCCGCCATATCGCGTTCGGGGGGCAATTTTTCGCCGTCGATCAAACGACCGGACGACACCTCACGGATCAGCATTTCCGCGATTTGCAGATAAATTGGCAGGCTGGAGTTGTCTCGGGTCATCCGCGGCTCAGTAAATTGATACACTATTGATGCATGTGAAATCCAATGCTACGCAAGGGTAAAGTTCATCGAGCCGGAAGATTCGAATGACCGTCGTACCGATCACCTCTGCCGACCTGGAAAAAGCCGAAGTTAGCTGGTTTTCCGCACTTTGTTCTGACGACTATCAGTTTCTCGGGGTGCCGGACGGCGCACTGCGGTCCAGTTGGACCCATTGCCGAGATATTTTGCTGGAAGCAGAGAGCCAGGGATTTCGCAACATCTTGTGCCCATCGTCTTATCAGGTGGGTCAGGACACGCTGTCTTTTGTTGCTGGCTGCGCGCCGCTGACGTCAAAAATCAATATGTTGGCGGCTGTTCGGTGCGGAGAGATGCAGCCCATCATGTTGGCGCGTACTGTTGCGACGCTTGATCACATGCTGGAAGGTCGCCTGACGATCAATATCATCTCATCTGACTTCCCCGGTCAAAAGGAAGACTCGGGCTTCCGCTACCAACGGTCCCGCGAAGTCGTGGAAATCCTGAAAAAAGCCTGGACGCAGGATGAGATCACCCACGACGGCGAGGTTTATTCTTTCGACAAAGTGCCGACAGGACCCGCGCGGCCTTATCAGCAAAACGGTGGGCCGCTGTTGTACTTTGGCGGATACTCACCGGCCGCCTTGGAACTTTGCGGACAGCACTGTGACGTCTATCTGATGTGGCCAGAGCCGAAAGACCAACTGGCCCAGCGCATGCGCGATGTGAACGCCGTGGCGGAAAGATACGGCCGTACGCTGGATTACGGCCTGCGTGTGCACATGATCGTGCGCGACACGGAGGCCGAGGCGAAAGAATACGCCGAATATCTAGTGTCCAAGTTAGACGATGAACTGGGCCAGATCATCCGGGACCGCGCGCTTGACAGCACGTCGCTGGGCGTCAGCCACCAAGCCCGCGCGCGGGAGCTTGCCGACAAGTTTGGCTATGTGGAACCAAACCTGTGGACCGGCGTGGGTCGTGCCCGATCAGGCTGCGGGGCGGCCCTTGTGGGTTCCACCGATCAGGTGATGACCAAGATCGAAGAGTACAAAAAGATGGGCATGCGCGCCTTCATCTTTTCTGGCTACCCGCACATTGATGAATGCATTTCATTTGGCCAGCGGGTTCTGACCAATCTTGAAACCTGTTCCCTGCCGGACGTCTACGGACGGGTTCCGGCAAACACACCAAACACGCCCTTGGGCATCGGAGAACGCACATGATGGAAAGAGTGACCCTGCCCGGCGGCGTCGAACTAAGCCGTATCGTCTACGGCATGTGGCGTGTGGGGGATGATACTGATACCTCACCAGCCCATGTGCGCGCCAAAATAGACGCCTGTTTGGCCCAGGGCATTACCACCATTGATCAGGCTGACATCTACGGCGGTTACACGGCCGAGGCGATCCTCGGCGATTGTCTGCGCGCCAACAAAGGACTGCGCGATCAGATTGAGATCGTGACCAAATGTGACATCGTGGCCCCGGTTGGGCGATACGCAGATGCGCGGGTCAAATACTATGACACGTCGCCTGAACATATTGCGTCTTCGGTCGATATATCCCTGCGCGAAATGGGGATTGATCACATTGACCTTTTGTTGATCCATCGCCCCGACCCGATGATGGACCATTTGGCCACCGGACGTGCGTTGGACGCCGCTGTGACTGCGGGCAAGGTCCGGTCCGTGGGCGTGTCCAATTTTCGACCCTGGGATTGGGAACTACTGCAATCCGCCATGACTACGCCGCTTGCCACCAATCAAATCGAAATCAGCTTGTCCGCGCATGAGTGTCTGACAAACGGCGACATCGCATTTCTGCAGCAGCACGGCATCCCGCCGATGGCTTGGTCGCCGCTGGGCGGCGGCGCATTGATGACCGGCAGAGAGCAAAGCGGGTTGCGCGATACTATGGCCCGCCTTGCAGCAGAGGTGGGCACGGATGAAGCAGCCGTCGCGGTTGCCTGGCTTCTAGCACATCCATCCGGGATTTTGCCGGTGATGGGCACCAACAACCTGGAACGGATCGCAAAGATCGGGGACGCCGCGAAGGTGCCAATGGATCGTCAAACCTGGTTCGAGCTTTACACCGCTGCTCTTGGGCACGAGGTGGCCTGACATGCCTGACGGCGACCTTAAGTTTCAGCCCGATACGATGGACCCAAGGGCCTTGCGGACTGCATTTGGTAAGTTTGCCACCGGCGTCACTATCGTCACCTGCCAAAGTGAAATTGGACCTTTGGGGATGACGGCCAACAGTTTTGCATCAGTGTCGCTGACACCGCCGCTGGTTTTGTGGTCCGCGGCACGCGCGTCTGAACGCTGCCATGCGTTTGAAACTGCTAATAACTTTGCCATTCACGTGTTGGCCGAAACGCAATCGGCGCCTTGCCACGCATTCGCGCGGGACGGCTGTGACTTCGACACCGTGGATTGGTCATACAGCGAACGCGGCGTACCGCTTATCAGCGGTTGTCTTGCCAGTTTTGAGTGCGAAAAATATGCAACCTATGATGGCGGCGATCATTCTATTATCGTCGGGCGTGTGTTGACGGCGTCCATCAATGAGGGGCCCCCGCTGGTGTTCTCAAATGGCACCTTTGGACAGTTCAAAAGGACAGAAAGCGGATAGTTGTACACACGGTGCAGGGTAGAGGGACCCGGCGCCATATTGGGAGGGACCGAGTATGGGAGTGCTGCACGGACTGCTTTGGCCATTTCAGAAATGGAATGATCTGGTGTTGCCTGTGGGGCGGTGGATATCCATCGCGGCGATCGCGCTGATGGTGCTGGCGATCCTGGTGCAGGTCTTCTTTCGCTACGTGTTGAACGCGGCCCTGCCCTGGCCCGACGAAGCCGCCCGTTTTATGATGCTATGGCTGACCGGATTGATGGCCCCGATTGCCTTTCGCCAAGGGGGTTTTGTGGCCATAGACATGGTGGTGCAAGCCTTGCCACTAAAGATCGGCCAAATCATGTCGCTGGGTCTGTTGTTCATTTCCGCCGGGGTTCTGGCAACGGCGGTTGAAATCGGATGGTCCGAGGTCACAGGTTTCGGCGGACGCTTCAATACAGCTTCTCTTTACGTTCCGCTGGCAATTGATTTCAGCGAATGGCTGCGTGTGCCACGGTCCTGGATGATGGCGTCGCTTTTTGTAGGCGTGGTTTTGCTGTTGATCGTCAATATTGAGCTGATCTTGCGATCCATAATCTCCCTTCTGGGGCATGGCGGCGACCTTAAACCGCTGACGCCCGAAGACGAAGTGATGGCGGAGTGACGGCACAATGTTAATCTGGTTCCTCCCCGTCTTTCTGATCTTCCTGATCATCGGCCTGCCGGTGATTTTTGGCCTGTTGGCAGCACCGGGGATCCTGCTTTGGATGTCGGGACAGGAAAAGGACATCACACTGCTTTATCGCAACGTCTACAACGGCATGGACAGCTTTCCGCTGATGGCTATCCCGTTTTTCATGTTGGCGGGAGAGTTGATGAACAAAGGCGGTATCACCACCCGTCTTGTGGAATTTAGCCAAGCCCTGATGGGCCACCTGCGCGGTGGTTTGGCGCATGTGAATATCCTGTCGTCCATGCTGTTTGCCGGGCTTTCCGGGTCCGCTGTGGCGGATACATCGGCGCTTGGGTCCATGCTGATCCCGGCGATGGAAAAGCAGGGGTACACCCGCCGTTTCGCGGCTGCGGTGACGGCGGCGTCGTCCGTCATCGGGCCTATCATTCCGCCGTCCGGCATCATGATCATCTACGCCTATGTTATGGGGGAAAGCGTGGCAGCGTTGTTCCTGGCGGGCATCGTGCCGGGCATCCTGGTGGGGGTGGGCCTGATCCTGGTCGTACGCCTGATGGCCGACCGCTACGACCTGCCCAAGGCGGAGCGCATCGTGCGCAAAGGTCAGCCAGTTTCCACGCGCGAATACTGGGTGTCATTCGCATTGCTTCGCTTGAACCTGGGCTGGCTGTTTTTTGCCATTTTCCGGGGTGCCACAGGCATCGGAAACAGCGACACCAGCGCGCTTATCCCACTCGTCACCTACGGGGTTGGTGTTCTGACGGCCCATGTCTTGTTGATGGGCCTGCGCAACAAGGTACATCCCGACTTCCGCACCGTATCAAAACGGGCTGTTGTGCCGCTGCAAACGCCGATCCTGATTTTGGGTGGCATTCTGCTAGGTGTTTTCACACCTACAGAGGCCGCAGCCGTGGCGGTACTATATGCCGTGATTGTCGCATTTTTTGTTCTGAAAACGATGACGCTGTCTGACTTGCCCAAGGTGCTTAGCCGGGCCGCATTAACCTCTTCGGTGGTCCTGCTGCTGGTGGGCGCCGCGATGGCGTTCAAAACCGTCGTGTCGTTGTCTTACGCCCCGCAAATCCTGGCGGAGTTTATCCTGTCCCTGTCGGAAAACCCGCTGATCCTGCTGTTCCTGATCAACATCCTTTTGTTTGTCGTCGGCATGTTTTTGGACGCAGGCCCGGCCATCATTATCCTTGGCCCGATCCTTGGCCCGATCTTTGTGGAAATGGGCGTGCACCCCGTCCACTTTGCAATCATCATGTCAGTCAATCTGACAGTGGGACTGGCGACCCCGCCCATGGGGCTTGTGCTTTTTGTCGCCTCATCGGTTGCCCAGGAAAAGGTGGAAACCATAGCCAAGGCAATCCTGCCGTTCCTTGCCGTGGAAATTCTGGTGATTTTCCTGATCACCTACGTCCCGGCCATATCCATGACGATCCCGCGCCTGACGGGATTTGTGAACTGACACGCATAACCAAAAAGGGAGATATCCATGCTCAAACACCTAACCACAGCGGCTTTGACCGCGGCGATGATCGCCGGGTCTACCGCCTTCGTCGCCGCTCAGGATTTCACAATCCGCGCTACGGCGAACTCCAACGAAAATGATGAAGACTATGACGGCCTTGTCGTTTTCAAGAACTTTGTCGAACAGGCATCCAACGGCGCGATTGCAGTGGAAATGTTCATCGGCACGCAGCTTTGCTCTAACGGTGCTGAATGTCTGCAAGGCGTGGCGGACGGCAATATCGACGTCTATATCTCCACTTCCGGCGGCGCATCGGGCATCTTCCCATTCGTGCAAGTGCTGGACCTGCCGTACCTGATGGCAGACGACCGGGTGGCAGAGGCCGCGCTGCAAAACGGCACCAATTTTATGAAAACCATGAAAGCCATGACCTTGGAAAACTCTGGCGGGGCGATCCGTCTGATGACCGTGGGCAACACGGGCGGCTGGCGCAACTTTGCCAATACCAAACGCCGCATCGCTGAACCGGGCGATATGGCCGGGCTGAAAATCCGCACCGTTGTGGCTGACCTGCCGCAAGAACTGGTCAAGGCGCTGGGCGCATCACCTACCCCGATCCCTTGGCCGGAGCTGTTCACCTCTTTCCAGACCGGTGTGGTTGAAGGGTCTAAAAACGGCATCACCGACATCATGGGGATGAAGTTCCCAGACGCCGGTTTGCAGTTTGTCACGCTCGACGGTCACGCCTACATGGGCGCCCTGTGGTTCATGAACAATGAAAAGTTCAAATCCATGCCGCCGGAGTTACAGCGCGTTGTGGTCGACGGGTTCTACCAGTTGCAGCAGGCAACATTCGCGTCGCCCAAACGCAAGTCGATCCAGGCCTATAAAGACTTCCAGGCTGGCGGTGGTGACCTTTATGTCCCGACACCTGCCCAAAAGGATGCGTTCAAAGCGGCAGCAGCCCCTGTGTACGACTGGTTCAAAGCCAATGTGGACGGCGGCGAGGCGATATTTGACGCCCTGACAGCTTCGGTTGCGGCAGCAGAGGCTGATATCAACGCAGCCCGCGCTGGCGATCTGGACTAAAAATTGACCTGCGGCGGGGTTTATTGACCCCGCCGTGGATCACCGAAACGGATACATCCATGGCTTGTAGTCGTTCACCAACGTCTGCGCGCGCGCAATCTCAGCCGGTGTCATGCGGTTTTGCAGCTGTTCAAGTGAATCCACCGCATCCGGGTCGCCGCCAATCGACGACAGCGCATACCACAAATATGCTCGCACAAGGTCGGGTGCAGGCAACCCGATGCCAAGCTCATAGTACCACCCGATACCCGATTGCGCGCCCGGATGGCCCTTCATGGACGCGCGCATATACCATTCAAACGCGCGTTCCGGGTCTTTCGCCACGCCGAGGCCGAGCGCATACATGACGCCGATCAGTTCCTCCGCGTCCGCGTTCCCGGATCTTGCAAACGGCAAAAGGGCAATGCGCGCGGCCTCAAACTCACCCGCTTCCATCAAATCGCGCGCCTTTTCCAGGTCTGCGCTGGCCGGTTGTGCAATCGCCAAAGCTGCTGCGACGATCACCCCATGAAACGCCTGTTTCACATCTTGTTCCTTTGCATCGCGGCCCCCTTGGCGGCAGGAGATTTGCCGGCCTCTTTGGGGGACAAGGACTTCCGTCCGGTTAGTCCGTTACAGGCCAAGATCGGGCAACTTTTATTCTACGACAAGATACTGTCTGGCAACCGCAACATTTCGTGCGGCACCTGTCATCACCATGACCACGCCGGGTCCGACGGCCTCAGCCTCGGGATCGGCGAAGGCGGTGCGGGCGTTGGGCCGCTGCGTGTAGGCGAAAGTGACAGCGGTCGCATACGAAAACGTCTGCCACGCAATGCGCCCGCGCTTTGGAACCTGGGCGCGCGGGATGTGACAGTCCTCTTCCACGATGGGCGGCTGGAGGTGTCCGACCTTTACGACAACGGCTTTAACTCCCCTGCAGAGGAATGGTTGCCAGCCGGGTTGAACAGCATACTTGCTGCGCAAGCACTGCTTCCGCTGACTGCGCGGTTCGAAATGGCGGGTGACCCGGAAGAAAATGAAGTGGCTGGTGCCATCAACGACCGGGTCGACCGAGCCTGGCCCATTATCGCCAAACGGGTCCGCACGGTACCGGCCTACGGACAAATGTTTGTTGAGGCATTCGATAATGTATCTTCACCAGAAGACGTCACAATCGTTGAAATCGGAAACGCGCTGGCCGCCTTCATCGCAACCGAATGGCGCAATCATGACAGCCGGTTTGATGCCTATTTGGCTGGGCGCCGCGACGCATTGACCCCGGTCGAGTTGCACGGAATGGACCTCTTTTTCGGCCGCGCGGGCTGTTCCGGTTGCCATTCAGGTGCGCTGTTGTCGGACCAGTCTTTTCACGCTTTGGCCTTGCCCATGTTTGGGCCGGGAAAGACCCGCCGCTTTGACCTACAGCCGCGGGATGTGGGTCGCATGGTTGAGAGTGACCTTTTAGAGGATGCTTACCGCTTTCGCACGCCAATGCTACGCAACGTGGCTTTGACAGCGCCCTACGGTCACAACGGAGCTTACCCAACCTTGGAGGGAATTGTGCGCCATCATCTGGACCCAATAACCATGTTGGATAACTGGTCCAGATCTTTGGCAAAGTTGCCAAGCGTTCCCTGGCTGGAAGCCGCTGATTTTATTGGGATGGCAGACTGGCGTGAAATAAGCCGCCACAGGCGTGCGGTGGATGTGGCCCCCATTACGCTTAGCGATCGGGAAGTGTCCGACATTGTCGCCTTCCTTCACAGCCTGACAGGTGAAGCAGCAAAAACCCGGCCTCTGGGACGACCATCAAGCGTCCCGTCCGGCCTGCCGGTTGATTGACCAAACGGTAGCCTGACAACCTTGATCATCAGCACCGCCGGCGCGTTTACCTGTTTGCACCAGCTGATATGCAGATCATGTCGACGTGGTCTTCTAGCCAGGCATCGTTGAGTGTTTCGTGCAGCACCAGTTTTCGGAAATACGGGGCAGATATTGCAAGTTCAATGAGCTGTTTTACAGGCGCGTTTGCGGATATTTCTCCCCGGCCCACAGCCGCTGTGAAAACGGCTTCTACAGAGGCAAACCTGCTTTGCATGAACTCGGTTATGACTGCGCGCGCCTCTTGGTCCGTGGTGGCGGCGGCGATGACCTGCGGCGCCACCTTGGCGTTGTCCACACTGGCTGGTGCCGCGCTTGCCGACAACAAAGAGACGGTGCAAAAATTCTACAACTTGCTGTCAAACCCTGGATCACAGACCAGCGCGGACGCCTTTATGACAGCAACCGCCGACAGCTGGGAAAGCGTCGGTGACTACAGCGGCAAAAACAAATCCAGAGAGGCATTCCTGGGTCAAATGGGTGGCTTTGCCAAACTGATACCGGACCTCAAATGGGCGGTCCAGGAGATGCACGAAGACGGGAATTTCGTCACCGTCCGCAGCCGTGCCACCGGAACCCCAACGGGGCCGTTTTTTGGCGTCGATGGCCAAGGCCGCAGCTTTGACATCATGACAATCGATATCCACGAACTTGCAGACGGCAAGATTGTGAGATCTTACCGCGTCGAAGACTGGGCGGGCGCTTTGCAACAGCTGTCGGGCCGCTAGTCTGCTGTTTCATCCCTCAACGCCAAGGGCTCTTTGCGGTCGAATTGAAAGACTAGAGATGTTCAAGAAAGCACTTCTGACAACGGCTCCGGTTAGTTGCTTCACTTTCACAACTCCCTCTGCAGCCCAGGAAACGGATCTTCTGAACAAAGGTGCGTTTGGGGTTCGTGATTTTATGGCTGTGACCTGGATCCGCAACGGTCTAATCTTCAAATCTACCGCAAAAAACTCGCGCGAAAGGCACATCAAATGAAGCGCCTCCATCTTACGGCCCAAGTTGTGATCGCGTCGCTAGTGTCCGGTGCAGTCTGGGGGCAGAGTATCACATTGCCCGAACGAAACGGGCCGCGACCGCAGACAACAGATGGCGTACCCCACGTTCAGATCGACGCGAAACCGATACCTGCGTTGTCGCGTGAGCTTCTGCGACAAGTCGGCAATTTCAAAGGCATGATACTGGAGGAAACGCGCATCGGGTTTCCCGGGTCTGTCGGCTTTAATCTGGGGCCGGAACTGCCTGTTGTCCGCCCGGATTCAATTGTCATTGCCAGAGAGATTGCGCACATGCATCCAGATGGCAGCCTGCATGCGGCACTCGACCCACAGACAGCAAAACGGGCGATTGCGAAAGGCTGGGCGATTGAGCATCCCTGGTCAAAGCGGCGGGACGGTTGGGAAGGCTTTGTGATGATCTACACACCGACCACTGACGATGAGCTGCAGATCGTCATTACATTGATTGAAGACAGTTACCGGTTCATCACCGGCGTGTCGCCGGTGAACTAGTTATCTAACACCGCAAGGCTACGCGATCCTTAGAGCCGTCTAACCTTCAGTTTGGTTTTCAGATCCGTCCTGCAAAACGCATGCAGGAAACAAGTCTGTTCCGAGATATCCAGCATTTCTTGCGCCGTTTCATCGCTTTCGCTGGTTTCCAAATAGACGTGGGTTTCAATCGGGTCGGCTGAACCGGCTTGCCCTGTGCCTCCCGATGCGCCGCCAAGACTGAAATGTGTGTCCTGAACAATCCGGTAGTCAGGCAAATCGAGCTTTAGCATTGAAACAAAACGCCCGAACTGCGTCATAAAACAGAACCCAATGCCGGCGCTGATCAGCGTGTTGGCGTCTGGCGCACGCCCATCCTCTGAACTTAGAAACCGAAAGCTTGTCCCATAAGGCGAATATTGCATCTGCTGGATGTCTTTCATGCCGTCATCCCGAAGCACCGCCACAGCCCCGATATTAAGCCTCCGGTCTTGTTCATCGGACAGCGATGACCCGCCCGAAGCGGTGCCTTTGGCGACTTCTTTTTTGGGCGTCAGACCGACCGGACCCATCAATACAGTATCATCCGCGCCCGGTTCAGAGCTTTCAAAGTGATTTCCGGGATCCGGGAACAGAGGCCCATCAATTTCGGGAACTTTCGCCGTAGGAAGTTCCCGGCCGTTTTTGCCCAGCTTAAAAAGGCTCTCCAATTGCCCCCGCATCAAGCCGTTGAGGGGGGAGGCATAGGTAGCGTTGATCAGGAACTCGTTTAGTTCGGCATCTTCCAGATCGCAGTCGATTTCCACCTGCAGTTCTATGTTCTCAGCGCCGCCAACCATGGTTCGTTTCGGCATCGATCCCTGCATCGTGTAGTAGTTGTCCTGGATCAGCTTTAGCTGCCGGATTTCAATATCTTGCGCTTTGGCGAGGGCCAGAATTTCATTCATGAAGCTGGCAACCATGCCAGTGGACAAAAATGCCAACGGGCAGGGCGCTGCATCGTGGCCGTTCAGATAAGGCCCTTCATCTGACACAAGGCGCCAAGTGTCACCGGTTTTGGCGGACCGGACCAACGCTTCTTTTTGGAAACCTGACAGCGACCGCACCCAGGTCCGCAACGCATCTCCTTTGCGGTTTTCAGGGGCGTCGATGGTCACGGCGTCAGCGTTGGCCACCTTGAAAAAGGGTGGATTGCCGCTGGTGCCGATGATGTTTTCTCCAAGTTTGGCCATGTCAAAGTTCCGGTTGGTTGGTGGTCATTGGGCGAAGTGCCTTTGATCAAAATTCCACATGTTCGCCCCCACGCTTGGGGACGAACCGCTTTCGTGGGACGTTGTGTCAGCGTCAGACGTTGATCTTGCCGCCGTCTACGTTCAGCGTTTGGCCAGTCACAAAATTGCTGTCGGAGGAGGCCAAGTACAAAAGTGTGCCAAGTAGGTCCTCTGGCAGCATGTCGCGCTTGATGGACCTGGACGCCACCGTCGGCGCCCGGGCCATGTCAAAGCCGGAGTTTCCCGCCAGACCTTCGCTTTCTGTCAAACCCGGCGCGATGGCGTTCACTTGGATGTTCTTTTCACCAAGCTCACGTCCGTGGCAGCGGGTCAGCGCCATAACCGCACCCTTAGATGCAGTGTAGTGAGACAGACCCGGAGGGCCGTAATAAAACGTGCCCGAAGCGATGTTTACGACCTTACCGCCGCCTGCCTTGATCATGGTGGGCACAATCGCGCGCATCACCTGATGCACGCCGCGCGCGTTGACGCGCATGATCAGATCGAACTCATCATCGTCGATCTCAAAGAATGGCTTGGGCGTCAGTGTGGCAAAGATAGAGGCGTTGTTGACCATGATATCCAGACCGCCCAGATCGCCAGTCGCGGTCTCTACCATGGCTTTGAGGTCGTCATTGTTTGTGACGTCCACCTTCATGCCCTTGGCCGTGCCACCGGCATCGGTGATCGCAGCCACGGCCTTGGCGGTGTCCTGCACATCCGTGACCAGAACTTTTGCGCCGTGTTCTGCCATGGCCTTTGCCATCAGCGCGCCAATACCCTGCGCGGCACCGGTAATGACTGCGGTTTTTCCTTCCAATCGACCCATAGTCGCCTCCCTTTCTCAGATCTCTATTTCGAGGATACGCGCAACCTCGGGCCAGCTTTTTGCCCCGTTTTCGCGCAAATCGTTGGTCAGGTCTTCGGGGACCCAATCGATCAGGCATTTTTTGAAGTTCGGGCGTGCCTCAATCGCTTTAAACCAGCGTGTTACGTTCGGCAGGCGCCCGCCTTCCCACATGCCGCGCATCGACATCATTGCCAGCCGGTTCACATAAGGCGTCATGGCAATGTCAGCGATGGAGAACTTATTGCCGACAAGCCAATCCTGCCCATCGAGCGCTTTTTCCATCTTTTTCAGATAGCTGTCATAAAGCTTGATCTTGATTGCAGCTTCTGGCGCGCCGAACCCATCGCGCATAAAGATCTTCTTTTTGGTGTTCCAATCCGCCGTGACCGAGAATTCTGGCGTAGACGCCAGAAACTCTTTCACGCCTTCGGGACCAAGGTTTTTGGCCACCGTGTGTCGGTGCGAACAAACAAAGGTCACGGCGCCGCATGCCGGGTGCAGATCTTCGTCTACCGCTTTGGTCCAATAGCGTGCTTGAGCGCGTTCCCACGGATCGGTGGGGTGGACGCTGGTGTCGGGCTCCAGCTGGTCGAGGTATTCGATGATCACCGTGCTGTCGGGCACAATCGTGTCGTCATGCACAAGCGTTGGCACAACGCCCTTGGGATTGAGCCTCAGGTAGTCGGGATCGAATTGTTCACCCTTCAGGATGTCGATGTAGACCCCGTCCCATTCCATGCCTTTTTCATCCATGGCAAAGCGCACCTTGGCGGCACAAACGGATGACCCGTGGTGGTAAAGCGTGAATGTCATAGCTGCACCGTGACCCATTTAAGCTCTGTCATCGCTTCCATATCGGCATCGGTGCCTTCGCGCCCGACACCGCTTTCACCGTTACCGCCGAAGGGAACGTGGGCTTCGTCATGGATGGTTGGCCCGTTAATGTGGCACATCCCGGCGTTGATGTGCTTGGCAAAATGCATCGCTTTGTTGATGTCGTTTGTGAATATCGAAGAACTCAGCCCGAACTCCGTGTCGTTGGCCTTTTCCAATCCTTCCTCATAACTGTCTATCGGATAGATCGAGGTTACTGGACCAAAAGTTTCAACCTTGCAGACCGTCATTTCTTCTGTGACGCCGGTTAGAAGCGTTGGCTGACACCGGTTACCTTCCCATCCGCCTCCGGCAGCGATGGTTGCCCCTTTGGACACGGCATTTTCAATGTGGTCACGCACTCGGTCACGCTGGCGGTCCGAAATGATCGGCGCGATCACTGTATTGGGGTCGCGCAAATCCCCCATGCTGACCTTTGACGCGATCATCGCAAATCGTTTTACAAATTCATCGTAAAGCGGGCGTTCCACGTAAAAACGGCTCGACCCGATGCAGGCCTGACCACCAAACATGAAGATAGACCGCGCAGCCAACGGCATGACCTTGTCCAGATCAGCGTCTGCCAGAATGACTGTCGGACTTTTACCACCCAGTTCCAGCGTGTTGGGTGTCTTGTTCTTGGCGCAGATCTCGTTGATGTGCTGACCCACAACGGTGGAGCCGGTGAAGGTCACGAAACTTACATCCGGGTTGCCGGTCAGGTCGTCACCGATCTCTGCCCCCATGCCGGTGACCACGTTGTATGCGCCTTCGGGGAAACCTGCCTCTGCGATGATCTCAGCAAAAATCACGGTCAGGTGCGGCGCCAATTCCGACGGCAGATGTACCACCGTGTTACCTACGGCAAGCGCATTTGCCACCAGCCGTGTCGTCTTGATCAAAGGCACGTTGAAAGGCGTGATAACCGCAACGACGCCCAGCGGTTCGCGGATCGACATGGACAACGTACCAGGACGGTCCGACGGAATCGTTTCCCCCCGGACCTGGCGGCAAAGCCCCGCAGCGGCGCGGATCATCGTCAGACCCTTGGTAATCTCAAACATCGCCTTTTGCAGGGGCGAGCCAATCTCGTCGATCAGACAATCGATGAGGTCCTTTTGCCGTGCCTCCATGATCTCGGCCACGCGAAGCAGCCAGCGTTCTCGCTCGGTCGGCGTGGTCTCGCGGAATGTCACAAATGCGTCTTTGGCAGCCGCCACAGCCCGGCCCATGTCCGCCCCAGTGCCATGGGCCGCATGCGCGTAAAGGCTGTCGTCGAGGGGATTGAGCACCTCAAACGTCTTCGCACCTTCCGCGTCTTGCCAAGTGCCTCCGATGAAGTGCTGTAGCGTTTTGATGTCTGTCTTTGCGTCCATGTGTGTGGCTCCTTGGCTAGCCGCCGACGAGTGTCTGGGGCAGGAAGAGGGCAATTTGCGGAAATAGAACGAGCAGCAGGATCATCAGCGCCATGGCAAACCAAAACGGCCAGATGCCGCGGAAAATGTTGCCCATAGGCACGTCTGGCGCGATGGATTTCACGATGAAAACGTTGATGCCGACAGGGGGGGATATCATCCCCATTTCCAGCA
The DNA here is from genome assembly GCA_039030095.1 of Pseudomonadota bacterium. Taxonomy (GTDB): domain Bacteria; phylum Pseudomonadota; class Alphaproteobacteria; order Rhodobacterales; family Rhodobacteraceae; genus Amylibacter. The sequence continues at coordinate 14,814 of JBCCET010000062.1, forward strand.
CGATGACTACGATTATGCCGAACCAGATCAGGTCCCAGTTCAGCCCGACGGCAATGGGGATCACAACCGGAATAGTCAGCACCAGCATCGCCATGGATTCCAGGAACATGCCAAGGAAAATGTAGACCAGGATGATGATGAACAGCACACCCAGATCGCCGATAGGCAGCGATGTCAGCAGGGTTACCAACTGTGCCGGAACCTCTGTCAGTGACATAAACGGAATGAACACAAAGGCGCCGATGATGATCAAAAACACCGTTGCCGTTGCATTCATGGTTTGAAGGATAACGGTGCGGATTGCATCAAGAGTCAGAGATCGGCGCAGGGCAGCCACCACAAAGGTGAAAAATGCCCCAACAGATGACGCCTCCACCGGGGTAAAGAACCCGGTGTACATCCCGCCGATGGTCACTACGACCACCGCAAGAATGGGCAGAGCGCTCAGTAGGGAGGCCTTGCGCTCCGGCCAAGCAGACCGTTCACCCCGCGGCCCGGCGTCGGGCTTGCGCAGGACAGTAAAATAGATCGCGCCGATGAACAGCAGGGTCAGGATGATGCCCGGAAAAACCCCGGCCATAAACAGACGACCGATGCTTTGTTCTGTCAGCACGGCATAAATAATCATGCCGCCTGAGGGTGGGATCAGAAAGCCTAGCGTGCCACCCGCTGCGACGGACCCTGTGGCAAGGCTGTCGGAATAATTGTAGCGCTTCATTTCCGGCAGGGCGACGCGGCCCATGGTGACAGCCGACGCCAGCGAAGACCCTGACAACGCCGCAAAGCCCGCACATGCCGCAATGGTGGCGGAGGCGAGTCCACCGCGCAGGTGACCCATCCAGCGATATGCCATGTTGAAAAGGTCGTTGGACATGCCGGACACACCTGCGAGCGTGCCCATCAATACAAACATCGGGATCACAAGCAGGTTGAAATTCGACGCCGCCTCAAACGTTTCTCCTGCAAGGTTTGAGTAGGCAATTTTCCAACCCCGCTCCCAGGCTTGGTCCGGTGACATGCCAACCGAGATGAATTTGTTAGCATTGGCGATGATTGTGCCCACAAACCCAACACCCAGCATGGAAAGCGCCACAGGCATCCGCAGGGCAAGCAACACGAATAACGATAACAGGCCCAAAAAGCCCAAGAGCGTCATGCTGATCATAATCCGCCACCTTCGATTTTCATCGTCACGACGGACCCACTGCGAAGTAGCTGCCAGGTGTCCAAAACCAGCACCACCGCATAGATCGCCATCGAGATGGCCAGCAGATAGTAAAACGGCTCATAAGAGATCAGCAGCTGTTGTGTGGTTTCACCAAAGCGCACCGCGTTCTCTCCGGCGTGCCAAAGTTGTCTTGTCATCACCACCAGCAGAACGAAGCCTAAGACCTTCACCAGTACCATCGACCACTTGGCAAACCAGGCTGACATCCTCGATTCCAGCACCTCAATCTCAATGTGGGCGCCAGCGCGTGCGCCCAAGGGCACGGACAACGCAACAATCACCACAAGCGCCAGAATCATAATGTCTTCAGCCCCTTGGATCGGCGCATTCAACGCCTTGCGCATGATCAGCACGTTCCAAACCGACAACACGGTCATGAACAACAGCGTGGCACCGCCCAGGATCAAAGCGATCCATCTGAGTGTGGTATCCAGCAGGTCAATTATGCGTTGAATGGTGTGCCCCCTTCCATCAGATCTCAGACCTGCGCAAAGTCAGGGCACCATTTCAGCACCCCTTCCTGAAAGCTGGGTTTGTCGGAAAATTCAGCGGCCCAGCGCGCGATGTTTGGGAATTTGTTGAAAGGATAGCCGCAACCGATCAGAACGAAGTGCAGCGGGATCCAGGAAATATCGGCCAGCGAGCACTGGTCGCCCATGATCCATTGTCGATCTTGCAGTGTGGCATCTAGTTTTGAAAAACACGCCCCTAAGATCGCCTTGGCTTTGTCCAGATCGCTGGCACCAAAGTCGCGGTCGCCCGAGTGTTTTGAATGGAAATCCCTTAGCTCCTGGTTCTTTTGAAGCGTTTGGTATTTCTCTTCCTCAGCAGCTGTTTTCTTGACCTTCGCAGCCATTTTGGTGGCGTAGACATAAGGCTTGATGGCAGGAACGTGCACGGCGGCGGCCAGGTGCAGCCATTCCATCATCTCGTCATTGTCATGCGCGCGCAGGGATGGAGTCGGATAGGTTTCATCCAGATAGTCGATGATGTCATTCGATTCGATGTGAACCACACCGTTATCGACCAACGTAGGCACCAACCCATTGGGGTTGATGCCAAAATAGTCTTCACTGATGTTCTCTTTTTTCTTCAGATCAATGTGGTGGGATGTCCAATCCAGGCCCTTTTCAATCAGGGTCATCCGCACCCGCATTGAACAATTCGAAATCGCACCGTGGTACAGGTGAAGCCCTTCAAATGCCTCAACAGCTTTGTTGGATGGGATCACGACAGCCATGGCACTCACATTCTGTTTTGGTGGAAAGATGCGCCCTGGGTCGGGAAGTGGAAGAAGTCTTCCGAGAGAGAACCGGGGCGCAGATCTTTTGTCCGCGTTACTTGTTCAACGCGTCATAGATCTCTTGTGCGTTGGAAACACCTTTGCTGGCATAGTCCGCAAAGATCACCTTGAGGCCTTCCGCCACTGCGGCGTCCATCTTGGCGCGTTCCTCAGCCGAAACCACGATCCACTCATAGCTCTTGTCGGCATCCGCGATCATGCCCTTCGATCGTTCATCCGCACTGTCGAAAGATTTGGCCAGTTCCAGCGACATCGGCAGGCCCGCCAGTTCATCAATGATCTTGCGGTGCTCTTCGGACAAGCCCATGTACCGCTCTTTGTTCATCAGCGCGAAGGTCACAGCGAACGACGTAGGCACGTTTTCTACCACGTATTTGGACACGTCCCAAAAGTTCCATGGCGGTGTGATGTTGTTGTAAGACGCGGTGGTGGCATCAATCGTGCCGGTAGAAAGACCTGTGTACATTTCGGTCACCGGCATCTGAACCGGAACCGCGCCCATAGCCTCCACAATCGGGGAGGTCATGGCGGCAAACGGCACAATCTTTGCACCTTTCAGCCCTTCCATAGTGGAAACGTCGCGGGTCGAGGCCAATAGGCTGCCAGCGACGGTCCCAACAGCCAGAACTTTCACATCGCCATATTCGTCGGCAAGATGCTCTTCAAATATTTCCCAGATAGCGCGGGTTGACTGATCAGCGGTCACAGCCTTGCCAGGCAGGATCGCAAGCATCGTCTTGGGGAAAACCGTAGGCGTGTATGCCGAAACGCCGAATGTGATATCCGCCACGCCTTCAACAACGCGCTTGTATTGCTGGACTGGCCCGGCACCCAATTGCCCGGCTGGATAAAGCTTCATCGTCAGACTGCCGCCTGAACGCTCTTCGATCTCTTTCGCGAACCATGCGAACATGCCGGTGTTGGTATGATGCTGTGGCGGCACAAAGGTTGCCACGCTTAGCTCCTCAGCGGATGCGATTTGTGCCGTTGCGCCAAGCGTCGCAATCAAGGCCGCTGCGAATTTCAGTTTGATGATTTTCATCTTTTCCTCCCATGGGCATTTTCGGGTATCTGCTGGTTGGGATCCCAAAAAGAATCACAGCACCCTCGGATCGAGTGATTCATGGTCGAGATTTCCATAAATGGGATCCCATTTCAATCACTTTCCGGCATAAACCTTAGGATATTTCCAATCTTCTTGACTTTTGGGATCCAATCGCGGCCATTGGGGCTATGGATTCAATAGACACAGAACTCGCCGCAAAAATCCGAAAAGACATCTTTTACGGCACCTATCGCGAGAACGAACGCCTTTCCGAAGCACAGCTTTGCGAAACGCACAACGTGTCCAGGACCCCGGTGCGCCTGGCCTTACGCATGCTGGAACGCGAAGGCGTGATCCGCAAAGGGGAAGGTCGCGGCTACTTTGTGCAAAGCCCGTCTGTCACCGATATCTTGCAAGCCGTCCAGGTCCGCGGACACCTTGAAAGCCTTGCGGCCCGGCTGATGGCGCAGAGCTTGGGGCGCGGCAACATCTTACCGTCCCTGGAAGCAGCCATTGACGAGATCGAACACATGATCGAGGCGGGAAATTATGACGAAGCGTGGCGCCGGCAGCTGCAAAAGCAAAATGCCACGTTTCACAAGAACATCCTGGATAACTGCGGCAACGACTTTGTAGGTTTTACTTGCAACCGGATCAGCCATCTCCCGATGTTAGAGGTTGGGTCAATGGTGTTTGATCGCCAAATCCTATCGACCGATGAGGGCATTGAACGCAGCTTATTCCGGCTACGTTTGGGAAACTCTCAACACAAGGTCATCTACGAGGCGATTAAGAAAGGTGATGCTGTCCGGGCAGAAGGCATGATGCGTGAACATTCAAACACGATGGTCGAATACATCGAAGTGTTCGAAAAGCAGAACGCGGGCCTGACCATTGCAGATCTGATCAGCTATTCGGGATTCGACAAACTAAGCTCTGATTTGAATCCCGAAAACGTCGCTTAACGGCTCTTCGCCGGTTTTTCCTCCGGGGCGTTGCGGGATTTCATGTAGTGATACACCAGCAGGGCAATCGCCGCGACCAACGCTGCGCCATAGATAGCCGGATTTGACGCCATCACCGAGCCTGCAAGCACCAACCGAAGCCCGCTTTCCCAATAGGCCAGCTTCGCATTGTCAAAACGCGCCAACGCGCTGGCAAGGAGGTAGAGCGCGATCATCAAGCGAACCAATAGCCAAGCCAGTGCCCCCCATTGCACGGTGCCGTCATAGCCGGGCAGGTATTCTACATTTGCACCATCGCTGGCGCTTGGGTCGATCACCGCCGCCTCGATCAACAGGATTTCGGGGTAAAGCGCGAAGACAAACGGGATCACGAACATGACAATCCCGACCTTCACGGCCGAAAACCCTGTGGTCATCGGCTCCGCCTTGGTGATTGACGCCGCCGCGAAGGCGGCCAAGGCCACCGGCGGCGTAATGGCCGACGCAACCGCAAAGTAGAAAATGAACATGTTGGCCGCGAAAAGTGAGATCCCCAAACCCGCCAAAACCGGTCCCATCAAAAGGGCCACGTTGATGTAGGCGGGCACGGCTGGCATCCCCATGCCCAGCAATACAGCCAACAGCATAGTGGCAAACAGCGCCAAGAATTGGAACATGACCGACCCGCCAGAACCTAGGTTCATACTTTGCAACCACTGCAAAACGTCGAGCGAGATGAAAAACGGCATGCCGGTGAATTTCAGGCAGAAGTCGATGATCGAGACCGCCAGAAACATCAGATAAAGCGTGGCAATCAGGACGCCTGCTTCCGATATGGAATTGAGCAACTTGATCGGTTTTGCTCGCATCTCTGGGTCCAGAAACAGCGCAAAGCACAAAACTATCACGGCCCACCAACCGGCACTCCCGGCGTCGCCAGCAGCATTCTGGATCAACTTTAGAAACCATGGCAGCGACTGAACCTGGCATGCACCAGTTTCCGAAAAGGTGCGCTCGGCACCCATGAGCCAACCGATGGCGCCGCAGCCTACATTTTCTTTGCTGGTCAAAAGCAACAGCAAGATGATCAGAATTGGCAAGAAGATCATGACCAGGTTGAACGCATCCTGTCGCGCAATGTGCATGTCATCGGTCAACTCGCCGATGGCTTCGATCTTTTGCTTTCGCGCCTGGAAGATCACCGACAGAAACAGACAGGCAAAGTAGGCCAGCGCCGGGATGGCCGCCGCAATGATCACCTCGTTGTAGGGAACCCCGGTGAGTGCGGCCAGGATAAAGGCCGCCACACCCATAACCGGCGGCATGATCGACCCGCCTGATGACGCGGCCGCCTCCATACCCCCGGCAAAAACCCGCGAAAAACCTCGCTGGATCATCATTGGGATCGTCAACACCCCGGTGCTGAGCACATTGACAATCGGCCCGCCGGAAATCGTGCCAAACATCGCAGACGATACAATCGCCGCATGAGCCGGGCCGCCGCGCAAATTCCGAGTCCATCGAAAGGCCACTTTGATCAGTGATTTGCCCCCGGCAGATGCCCCGAACAACGCGCCCAGGATCAGGTAGGGGAAGATCTCATTCAGGATGATATCCATGAACCGACCCAAGAGGCCGGATGCATTGTTGGTCAAAATGTCATGCACGCGCGAGCTGCCATCCGATAGCATTCGCGGCTCTCCCCCTATTTTGGTGACGAGGTATTTGTTGATGTCCTCCACACCAAAAAAATACCAAACCAGCACCGTAATGATTGTGTAGGACGCCACCAGGATTGCCACGATCACCAAGGGCAGGCCCCAAACCCTGATATTGTAGGACAGGAAGACGATGATCGCGACACCGACAATCAAAACCAGCCATCCGCCCGTCGTGTTCACACACTGCGGATCGTCCACTGTTGTGGGTTCAGGCAGGCCGAAAAGCTCCGCGTTTTCTTTTTCGATTTGCAGGCTTTCTGCAATCAGGCGCGCGCGGTCGCCGGTCAGCTGATCAATGATGCAAACGGAATCTATTTCGGCCAGATAAGTCGCCGATATGGTCAACGCCATCACCACCAGGGCGATGTCCATAAAAAGCCCGAACCGGCGTCGTAGCCTACTTTTGTCGGACCAAGCGCGCCACATGGAATGGTGCAGGCCCACGATCAGCATCATCACCGCAAACGCTAGCGGATAGTAATATTCAAATGGAAACTTGCGGATAACAAAGTTGTCGTTGCCTGACAGATCTTTGACCAATTGATCCAAGCCTGGGATCCCTGGCATCGCATTAATCATCCCCACGATCACCAGGCCGGTTGCAAGCCAATAGACGAGCCGGGTTACAAAGTCCTTGGACTGCGTATCGGATGCTTCCTGATCTGACATGTCATCTCCGCGATGCGTAGGGAAATCGGGGCCACGACATGTTCGCAGCCCCGAAAATCTGTTCGCTTCGTAGGCGCTTGCTTAAGGCTTTGCGCAATCCGGCACAGTCAGGCCCGCCTCTTCAAAGGCAGCTACGGCACCGGGGTGGTATTTGACCGGAATTGCGCCGCACAAGCCGAACCCCACTTTGCCGACGTTTGTGGTAGACATATATGGTGCCTTGGTCAGAAAAGCATCGACGTTGGCCAGCATGGTTGCCGTCAGCGCCTTGGCCATTTCAAAGCTCATGTCTTTGTGCACAACTTCTGCACCGACGGTTGTCGGGCTGCGCCAAACACCATCTTCGCTGACGATGGTCAGACCCTTTTGCGCAGGCAGATCCGCAATATCGAACACGAGCCCTGCTGTGCCCGGGCTTTTGATATATTTCTGCATGCCTTCACCTTCCCAGGCGTCTTTTGGGATGGACCACAAAGTCATGTCGCCAGCCGACAAAGACCGCGTGATGCGGGCATCTGGGAACGTGACCGGCAGCATCATGCCATCAGCAGATCCGTCAGAAATGGATTTGGCCATCTGGCCCCAGTTTACTTGGATACCTTTGTAGTCTTTGCCATCGTCCGCACCGCTGACAAGCGTCAGGATACCCCGGCTGTTGGTCAGCGCAGCGCCCCGTGGCGGGCCATTCAGGATCGTTTTGCCTTTAACGCTATCCCAGCCTTTGACGCTGGCGCTGTTGTAGGCGTAAAGCCCGAACCCGCCGTAGTTGAAGGTATAGAGCACGCGCACGTTGCTGATCAGCTCCGCACCTTTGTCTTTCCCCAGTTTGGCGTAAGGACCTGCACCGCGCGACATCAGGAATGTCAGGATCAAAGGCGCGCTGGAGATATCCGTTTTACCTTCGGCCAGGTTTTGCAGCGAGTTTGTCAGCGTCTGGCTGTCGGCCACCTGAAAGGTTGCGATCCCTTCGGCGGTTGCGGTTTCAGCCAGCGTGGTCAGCGCTGTAAACGGCACCGTGCCCGGCGGCCCGGTTTCCGCTGTGATGATATCCTGCGCAGAGGCGGTATTGGCACACAGTCCAACCGCAGCCGCAAGCAGCGTTAGTTTCCCAAATTTTGTCATCTTTTCCTCCCTTGAAGTGCTTTGGTATCAGTCCCGGTCTTCGGTTTTTGTGTTGATGCGGGCCCTTAGTTTGGTTCGGCGGCTGGTTTGGGCAGCGGCCTGTCGTGCGGCACGACGGCCTGGTTCAGATGTGCCGCATCAGTTTCGTTCCAGTATCCGATCAACACGCCCATCTTTTCTTCGATGCCGGACATATGGCGGGCCTTCTCCTCGGAAAAAGCTGTTCGTTGACGGTATTGCAGGGACCACCCGGCCAGCTTGTTGAAAAGATCCTGGCGGACATCTGCATGGTCCGGCGAACGGCCAAGATCGACCAGCTCATCGGGGTCGTTTTCAAGGTCGAACAGAACCGGTTCAAATTCAGGCGCGTAGATGTATTTCCACTTGTCCGTCACGAGCATGTAAGACCGGCAGTCAAGCGGCGTGCGGCCATCTTCCAATCCGAAAAGCTGAAACGAATAATCGCTTTCGCTGACAGCAAAATCGCGCCACGCCGGGACTTTGCCCTGCAATTTTGGCAAAAGAGATCGCCCGTCCAGAATGTTGGGCGGAATCTCTCCACCCGCGTAGTCTAGAAAGGTCGGCAACAGATCCACACACTCGATCAACGCATCATCCGTGGTGCCACGTGTGGCATCAGCCGCACTATCTGGGTCGGCTATGATCAGCGGAACTTTTACGGACGGGTCGTGGAAGTATTCTTTGTCCCCCATCCAGTGATCGCCGAGATAGTCACCATGGTCTGCGGTGAACACAATCATCGTGTTGTCCAAAAGCCCGCGCTTTTCCATGAAGTCGAACAAGATGCCCAACTGGTCATCTATCTGCGTGATCAGACCCATGTAGACGGGAATGACTTTTTCGCGGGCTTCATCTTTGGAAAACGTCTTTGCGCCCATACGCGTACGAAACGCCGTCATCAGCCCGTTAGCGTCATCAAGCTCGGCCTCCGACCTTTTCGCCGGTACGACATCATCCTTGGAATACATGTCGTGATAG
>JBCCET010000063.1:0-23546 GCA_039030095.1 Pseudomonadota bacterium
GTCACTTCTTCAAAGCGGATCCGCGCGGCCTCCGACGTCAAAGCGTCGAGTTTCAAGAAATCATCGAAATTTGGGTCAATCTGCAAATACATTTCGCGCTTAAGGCGGGCGTACCAATCAGGCGGCGTCAGGTCCGGCCTTGCTTCTTGCCACAGCATCCATTGGAACCAGCCGTTGCGGTCTTCACCCGACAGCCGCTGCATTTCCGCATCAAACCAGGCGGACGGCATCCGCGAAAAGCGTTGCACGACGATCAACGGGAAAACCAAGGCCGGATCGTTTTCCTTTGCCAGCAAGGCCATCGCCTCATCATAGGCTGCCTGCCCGCCAAAGATCGCGCCCCACATGGCCTTTTCCAAATCACTGCGGCCCTGCGCAAATCCAATGCTTGGTGCCCCGGCAGCAGCTGCCCCCGTCAAAAGCAATTCGCGTCTTTTCATGTGATGCCTTCCCGCAGATAACCCAGATTGCGTGACCAAAGAGTGGCGCTTTACCGCCTCACATTCCAATCAACTCCGCGGCACCTTGATTGCGGATTACCCTTTGTTAGGGTCCCCTAAAAATAGCTAGAAGAAGTTCAGTCATGCAAATTCTGTCTCACACTCTCGCGGTGGCCATTGCCGCCCTGTTGTTTCCAACAACGGCAGTCGCCAATTGCGGCGGTTCTTTTTCCGGTTTCCTGAAAGGCATAAAAGATCAGGCTGTGGCCGAAGGCCATGACACCGCGACCGTTGACAGGTTCCTGGCTGGCGCCCGGCAGGACCCGAAAACCATCAAGGCAGACCGATCCCAGGGCGTTTTCAAACTAACCTTTTCGCAGTTCGCAAAACGCGTGATCAGCGCCAACCGGATGCAAGTGGGTCGTCAAAAAGCCAAACAGCACGCCGCCACACTGGAAAAGGTGGAACAGACGTATGGCATCGACCGAAATGTCATGCTGGCCTTCTGGGCGCTTGAAACCGACTACGGGGCCTTCCAGGGAAATTTCAACACGCTGAATTCCCTGCTGACGCTCAGCCACGATTGTCGCCGGCCGGAGTTGTTTCGCCCACAAGTCTTTGCCGCGCTGAAACTTTATGAACGCGGGGATTTTGACCCGCGCCGCACCACGGGCGCCTGGGCGGGTGAGATTGGCATGGTCCAGATGCTGCCGGGCGACATCCTGACCAAAGGAGTTGACGGCGACGGCGATGGCAAGGTCAGCCTAAAGACGTCAGCCGCGGACGCGCTGATGTCCGGTGGCAAAGTGGTGGCAAGCCACGGCTGGCAGGCCGGGCAACCCTGGCTGGTTGAGGTGAAGGTACCGCAAACCCTTGATTGGACAAAAACTGGGCTCGACAAAACTCTGCCGGTTTCGGAATGGGCGGCTATGGGCGTGAAGCCCCGCGAAGGGGCGCTACCTGACGGCGGATCAGAAGCCTCTTTGCTACTACCGGAAGGCCGCAAGGGCGTGGCGTTTCTCGCGATGCACAATTTCAAAGTGTATTTTGAGTGGAACAAGTCGTTCGTCTACGTCACCACCGCTGCCTATTTCGCCACCCGGTTGGCCGGGGCGCCCCGGTTTGATGTCGGCAACCCGGATCCATCGCTAAGCGACGGCCAAATGAAATCCCTGCAAACGAAATTGAAAGCGCGCGGATATGACGTGGGCAAGGTGGACGGCATTCTGGGCGCAAAGACCCGCGCGGCTGTGCAAGCCGAACAACAGCGTCTTGGCCTACCCGCAGACGCCTGGCCCACAAAAGAACTGCTTGGAAAACTGTAACAAACTTAGTGAAGCGGGGCTTAGGGCCGACTAGCCGACCATCCGCTCTGCTTCGCCCAGGTCCACAGACACCAACTGGCTGACGCCCATCTCGGCCATGGTCACGCCAAACAGGCGATCCATGCGAGCCATGGTGATGGCATGGTGGGTGATGATCATGAACCGGGTGTCCGTGCGCGTCGACATCTCATCCAGCAGATCGCAGAAGCGGGTCACATTGGCGTCGTCAAGCGGGGCGTCCACCTCATCCAGCACACAAATCGGCGACGGGTTGGCAAGGAACACCGCGAAAATCAGGCTCAGGGCCGTCAGCGTTTGCTCCCCGCCTGACAAAAGGCTCAGCGTTGACAGTTTCTTGCCCGGCGGCTGACACATAATCTCAAGCCCGGCTTCCAGCGGGTCATCACTTTCAACCAGCACGAGGTTCGCATCCCCGCCACCGAACAGGTGTTTAAAGAGCATCGCGAAATTTGTGTTCACTTCGTCAAAAGCGGCCAGCAACCGCGCCCGGCCTTCGCTGTTGAGGCTGGCAATGCCGTGGCGCAGTTTCTTGATCGCCTCTTCAAGATCGGTCTGTTCGGCCACCAGGTTATCGCGTTCTTCCTGAACCTCCCGGGCGTCTTCTTCGGCCCGCAGGTTCACAGCGCCCAGCGCGTCGCGTTGTCGGCGCAGGCGGGCGACGTCGGTTTCAATGACTTGTGCGGTAGGCATGTCATCCGGGTCAGACCCCAAAATTTCCAATAGCTTTTGCGGCGTTGTCTCCAGCTCTTCGCGGATGCGGTCGGCAGCGGCATCCACTTGGATCTGTGCCGCTTCAGACACGGCCTCCGCACGTCCGCGTGCTTCGCGGGCTTCTGATGCCGCGCGCTCGGCGCCGCGTTCGCCGTCCACGGCCTGGCGCAGGTTGGTCTCTGCCACGGTCAGGGCGTCTGCGGCACCTTTCACGCGCGCCTCTGCCCGCTCAATTTCGCGCGACAATTCTGTGCGTTTGGCGGCGATTTCGTCGGGTGCGGCGGTGGCCTCTTTCAGCTCCGCCTCGGAGGTTTGCTTTCGCTCCCGCAGTTGCGCGATCCGCGTCTCGGCCGTTTCCAGACGATGCCGCCAGCCAGACACCTCTTTGGTTATTTCCTGGCGGCGTTTGGTGCGCGCTTCGCCTTCGCGGCGCTGTTCATCGAAGATCGACCGTTTGGTCAGCATGGTCATCCGAGCGGCCTCGACAGCCACCTTCAAAGCCTCTGCGGTGTCACGTGCTGCGTTGATGTCACCCAATTCCCGAACTGCTGCGTCCGCCTCTTTCAAGGACGCCTGTGCGGCCAAAGTTTCCTCAGCCAACCGGTTCTGGGCAAGCTTTTGCGTCTCCAGCTTACCGGACAGCATGTCCCGGTCCGCTTCGGCACGGGACAACGACCGAGTGGCTGCCGTGGCGGCTTCATCCGCGCCCTTGCGCGCCGCGCGGGCTGCCCTGTCTGCTTCTATGGCACCGGTCAACGCGGCGTGGGCTGTGTCAAACGCGGCCCGTGCTGCGCTGGCGCGTTGCTCTGCTGCGTCCAAGGCACCGCGCAATTCGTCCAGCCGGTTTTCCTGTTGCAACCGCAGCGCGGCGGAGGACGGTGCGTCATCTGCGCCTGCCCGGAACCCGTCCCACCGCCAAAGATCCCCTTCAACAGAGACGAGCCGTTGGCCCGGCAACAAGTCCGCTTGCATGCGCGGTCCGTCAGACTGAGCCACAACGCCGGTTTGCGATAAACGCCGCGCGAGAACATCGGGCGCCCGCACAAAGTCTGACAATGACGTTGCGCCGGACGGCAGCGCGGCCTTGTCCGAATACCCCGGTAGCAGCGCCCAGCCCGACGCCGTATCCCCGTCAACCAGCGGCGCTTTCAAATCATCGGCAAGGGAGGCGCCCAATGCCGCCTCATACCCTTTGTCCGCGCGCACTTCGTCGATCAGCTGTTTTGCATCCGCCCGATCACGGGCGATCACACGTTCAAGTGCTGCTGCTTCTGCTTTTAGGGCGCCTGCCTCCCCGTCTGCTTCTGACAAAGCCGCGCGCGCTTCACTGTCAGCGGTTTGGGCCTCCGTTCGTGCGGTTTCTGCCTCTGCCAGCCGGGTTTCGGCGGTCAATGCCGCTTCCTGCGCCACACGGTGCGACTGGGCAGCCTGTCCCATCATCTCTTCGGCCTGTTGCAGACCGGATTCCGCGCCCGCCACAGCCTCTTGCGCCGTTTGCGCCTGGGCCTGACGTTTTTCCAACACTTCTGTGGCTTCTTCTTTGCGTCGGTGCGCGGATTGGTGACGGGCGGCGAGCCGGGCCACGTCTTCGTTGTGACGATCCAGCTCGGCTTCTTGTTCCTGCATAACCGCTGCGGCTGCATGGGCGTCAGCCTCTGCCGCGGCGATGCGGTCATCCTGACCTTCGGCGGCTTTCAGGATCTGCTCCATTTCCCAGTCGAGCCGTTTGATCGTTTCGCCTGCGTCGTGGTTCAGCGCCTCTTCACGTTCAATATCCTGAGCCAGTTGGGAAATGCGATTGGTCAGCGTTTCTATGGTGCCGCGCGCGGCATCTTCGCGGCCCTGCAGGGTGTCGCGTTCCACCAGCAATCGCTGGAGAATGGCCGCCGCGATGGCCTCCTCTTCCCGCAGGGGCGGGACTTTGCCTTCCAGTTCTTCGCGCAGTTTGATCGCTTGGTTGGCGCCGGCCTGGCCCTGGGCTGCAAGCCTTGTTGCCTCCGTCAGGGCACCTTGGGCACCGGCACAGGCAACGTCCGCTTCGCGCCAACGCCTGTAGAGCAGCAGCCCTTCGGAACGGCGCAGCTCTTCCAGGATTGACCGGTACCGCGCCGCTTGACGCGCCTGACGGGCAAGTTGCGCCAGTTGGCTATCAAGCTGCTCAATCACGTCGGTAACGCGCGACAGGTTCGTTTCCGCCCCGTTGAGCTTCAGCTCCGCCTCATGGCGTCGCTGATAGAGCCCGGAAATCCCGGCTGCTTCTTCCAGCACCCTGCGGCGTGCCTTGGGCTTTGCGTTGATCAGCTCAGAGATCTGACCTTGCCGCACAAGCGCGGGGGAATGTGCCCCAGTGGATGCATCTGCGAACAGCATCTGGACGTCGCGCGCCCGCGCCTCTTTGCCGTTAGTTTTGTAAGCTGATCCCGCATCGCGCGTGATCCGACGCACCACGTCAATCTGGTCACTTTCGTTAAAACTTGGCGGCGCAAGACGGTCGGTGTTATCGAGGTTCAGCGACACTTCGGCGTAATTTCGCGCCGGTCGCGTGGCCGCGCCTGCGAAGATAACATCCTCCATCCCGCCGCCGCGCATGGCCGTTGGGCGGTTTTCGCCCATGACCCAGCGCAGTGCTTCCAACAGGTTGGATTTGCCGCAGCCATTGGGACCAACCACGCCGGTCAGCCCGTCCGAGATAATCAGCTCGGTCGGGTCCACGAAGGATTTAAATCCCACAAGGCGAAGTTTATTGAACTGCACGCGGCCGCCAGGTTCGTTTGATTCTTGTTGGCCGTCAAAGTCCCGTAGGCGAAGGGGACGAGTCAACGAAATTCGCCGGATATGGGGGTTTTACGCCAGTTATCCACAAGATATTGGTAGATTGGTGCGAAGCGAAACGCCAAATGGGAACGCCCCTATAGCGCGGTGCGGGGTATCGCAGCCCTGTCGAGCCATCGTACTGCACAATATTTGCGGGACTTGTCACCGTAACAGCTTGAAAGTCTGCGCTACCGCAATGCCCGCCCTTTCAGGATCGCGTCTTTGCCGAAGCGGTCGCGGATGGCGTCTGTGGCCCGTTCCGCCTGCGCCCGTTTTGCAGCGTCTGCCTCCAGCAAGTCCATGTATTGATCTGCGCCTTCCCCCGGCCGGATCAGCCCCGAAATGCCCACTCCGATCAGTCGAAACGGCCCTTCGTCAATCACCTGATCAAGCATCGGACGCGCGGCGCCGTAGATGCGGTCCGCCATCTGCGTGGGTTCCGCAAGCGTGACCCGCCGGGTCAGGCTGGTATGGTTCGCCCGCTTGACCTTTAACGTGACGGTGCGCCCGGCCCAGTCTTTTGCCTTGGCCCGGTCGCTGACCTGTTCCGCCAGTCGCCAGAGATGTCCGTCAAGCAGGTCGAGTGCGGCCGTATCTTCGCCAAAAGTGGTTTCTTTCGAGATGCTTTTGACGGGGTCGCGACCGCTGACGCGCCTGTTATCGAGCCCCCGGCACAGGTGCCACAGCCGATCCCCCATTTGGCCATACCGTTCCCCCAATGACTTGCGGTCGCGTAAGCGCAGGTCGGCAAATGTGCGGATGCCGTCGCGTTCCAGTTTGGCGCGAAACGACGGACCGACACCCCAGATTTGTTTGACGCTCAACCCCGGCAACATGGTGTCTGTTTCGCGGTGGCCGATCACCGAAAATCCACGCGGCTTGTCCAGGTCTGAAGACAGTTTGGCCAGAAACTTGTTGTGGCTCAGCCCGACAGAGCCGGAAACGCCAAGCTCATCCTCCATCCGCTTGACCAACCGCGCCATGGTCAGCGCAGGCGGACAGCCGTGCAGTTTTTCCGTGCCGGAAAGGTCCAGAAACGCCTCATCCAGCGACAGTGGTTCCACCTCTGGCGTGAGGGCCTGCATCATGTCGCGGATTTCGCGCGACACAGCGGCGTATGCCTCCATCCTCGGTTTCACGACCACAGCTTCGGGGCATTTCTTGAGCGCCTGAAACATCGGCATCGCGGAATGCACCCCGTTGATACGCGCAATGTAGCATGCGGTCGACACCACCCCGCGCCGCCCACCGCCGATGATCAACGGCTTGTCCCGCAGCTCCGGGTTGTCGCGTTTTTCGACGCTGGCATAAAACGCGTCGCAGTCCATGTGGGCCACTGAAAGGTCGAAAAGTTCGGGATGCGACAGGATGCGCGGCGACCCGCAGCTGGGGCAGCGTTTGACCAGCGCGCAAGGCGTCAGGCAGTCACGGCAAAAGGCGGGGTCGCTCATGCCTCGCAGTATCGCAAATTGGCGCGCCTGCGGCTAGGCCGGTTGACTTACCTGGGATCGCCCCTGTTTTGGCGGCTTCGGAGCCTCCGGCGGGAGTATTTGAGCAATAGAGAGGGCTAGGCTCACGCGCGTGAGCACGGATGTTTCTCCGGCTAGAGCGCTGAAAGCTCGTCGGTGATGGCTTTGGCGGCCCTCGTAGGGTCATCAGAAAAGATCACCGGGCGGCCTACAACGATGTGATCCGCGCCGTCGCGAATGGCGCTGGCAGGTGTCGCAACCCTTTTCTGGTCGCCCAGCGCAGCACCTGACGGGCGCACGCCGGGGGTTACGATCAATTTGCCCGCCGACTCCGGTAAAGTGCGGATCGCTGCGGCCTCTTGCGGTGAAGCGATCACACCATCGGCGCCAGCCTCCAAGGCCCGGCGGGCACGCTCGATCACCAACGTGCGGATCTCACCGCTTTCGATCATACAGGCGTCGAGGTCTTGTCGATCGAGCGATGTCAAGATTGTAACGGCAAGGATACGCGTCGGCCGGTCGCCGCGCCCGGCAACCGCTGCGCGCACTACGTGAGGATCACCATGGACGGTCAGAAAATCGAGATCATATTCGGCAATCCCCGCCACAGCCCGTTCCACGGTGGCGCCGATGTCAAAGAGCTTCATGTCCAGAAACACGCGTTTACCGCGGTCCTTCAACTCATTTGCCAGCGCAAAGCCGCCGCCGGTGAGCATCCCGAGGCCGATCTTGTAGAAACTGACCGTGTCCCCCAGCCGGTCGGCCAGATCCAGCCCACCCACAATGTTTGGTACATCAAGTGCGACGATCAGGCGGTCATCAGCCATCGGTGGCCCCCGGTTAGGTTAATGGTCGTGGCTGCCGTGTTTGCGCTTTTCGACTTTAAAGACAACCTCAATCTCACCTGCTTTTTCAAAGACAAGGGTCGCTGGGATGGTTTCGCCTTCTTCCAGCGGATCCCCGTTCAACCCCATGAACATGACATGGTAGCCGCCCGGTTTGAGTTCCACTGTTTCACCCGCCGGGATGTCGAGCGCCATGACATGCTCCATCCGGGCCACGCCCTGGTCGTCAACGGTGGAGAGGTGGATCATGACCTGCGGGAAGTCGGCGCGCACCTCCACAAGCTTGTCCGCCGCATCGCCTGCATTGGTGATCATCATATAGCCGCCACCCGCGCGGGCGTTTTTTGGCGTCTCAAAAGAAATCGGGTGGTCGATTGTCAGGTCGCCAACTTTGTATTCATGTGCCAGGGCGGGACTGGTGGCCAAAAGGGCTGAAAAAACAATCGCTTTGCGCATCTGAGGTCTCCGTTGAGGGTTGCGCCGAAGGTATGCGCGGAAAACGCGAAGGTCAAAAGCGCCCTAACGCCGCAGCCTCAAGGGGTGAGCGACTTTTTGCGGGATCGTGCCAGTTCAATCTGGTGCTGACGTTCACGAAAGCGGGCCTTGCGCGCTTCCGTTTGTGTGGGCCCGCAGCGGTGGCAGGACACGCCTTCTTCATATTCCGGGCGCTGGGTGTCCTCTGGCAGGATCGGCATGCGGCAGGCGTGGCACAGAAGGTGGGGGCCTTCGGCAAGCCCGTGGTCCACCGACACGCGGCCGTCGAACACAAAACACGACCCCTGCCAGCGGCTATCCTCCTGCGGCACTTCTTCGAGATATTTCAGTATCCCGCCTTTGAGGTGGAAAACCTCCTCCACCCCTTGG
Organism: Pseudomonadota bacterium; assembly: GCA_039030095.1. Lineage (GTDB taxonomy): Bacteria > Pseudomonadota > Alphaproteobacteria > Rhodobacterales > Rhodobacteraceae > Amylibacter. Next base: position 8,490 of record JBCCET010000063.1, read on the forward strand.
CCGATGAGGTAGTTGGTGGACTTTTCACAGCGGATGCCGCCAGTACAGAACATAGCAACTTTTTTACCCGCAAAACGGTCGGCGTTGTCGGTCCACCAGGACGGAAACTCGCCAAAAGCATCTGTTCGCGGATCAACTGCACCGTCAAAGCTACCTATTTCCACCTCATAGGCATTGCGGGTGTCGATCAAAACTACGTCTGGGTCATCGACCAAGGCGTTCCAGTCGCCGGGTTCCACATACCGCCCAACGGAGGCCGTAGGGTCCACGTTCGGCTGACCCATGGTCACGATCTCCCGCTTTAGCCGAACCTTCATCCGCGGGAATGGTGGGGCGGCCGCTGTGCTTTCTTTGTGCTCCAGGCCGGAAAATCCAGGCAATGCCCGCAAATGCCCCAGAATGGCATCAATCCCTGCGCGCGACCCAGCAATGGTGCCGTTGATCCCTTCGGGCGCAATCAAAAGCGTGCCTTTTACGCCTGCGCTCTCGCAAGCGTCCCGCAACGGTCCTTGAACCTTTGCGGGATCCGCCACCGGGGCAAAATGATAAAGAGCAGCAACAAGAAACGACATGCCAGCGCTATACGCGCAGCACCCCGCAGTCTCAAGAACCGGCGTCCACTTCTTTGGGCCACAAATATCCCGGGGTGAGGCGCACCAGCGCCGAGGGGCAGCGCCCCTTCACCGGAGCGCAGCGACTTGTAGGCGTGCGGCGCAGCCGCTCCTTTTGATCAGGGGTGCAGCACAATCTTGGGCGCTGCGACTTTACCGTCGTGGATGTCCTGAAATGCCTGTCCGCCATCAGCCAGCGCCCGGTCTTCCGCCCAGCTGAGATCTCCGAAGCGGCCATCGAATATCCCGGCGGCAGTTTCGCGGAAATCAGCCATGGTGTAGCAGTAGCTGCCGATAAAGGTGATTTCCTGCAAAGTGATGCGGCGGGTATCCAAACCGTCATCGGCGTCACCCAACCCCACATGCACAATAACGCCGCCCGGCGCTATGGCGGCGCAGGCCGCGCGGCGCGTTCCGGCAAATCCAACTGCGTCGATGATCAGATCGTAGGGACCAGGGGCAGCATCCGGGGCCAACACATCAAAGCCTTCCCGTTGCAGCGCACCGTGACGCAGCGGGTTGGGTTCTACCACGCCAATACCACGGGCCCCCAGCGCCCGAAGGCTCAGCGCGGACCCAAGCCCGATTGCACCGCCGCCCTGCACCAGACAGCGCGCATCGCCCAGCGCACCATAAAGCGCGCGTTGCCCCAGTTTGGCCGCGTGCCAGCACACTGCCAACGGTTCTGCCAAGGCCGCGTGGCGGATATCCACGTGATCGGGCACTTCAACGAGGTTTTCGACCGGCATCACCAGACGTTCAGCAAAAGCGCCTTCGCGCGGCGGCATGGAGATAATCTGCCGGTCAGGACACAGGTTTTCACGCCCCTCGATGCTGGCGGCGCTGGCACTGTTGGTGACCAGCGGGTTCACCGTAACCCGTTTGCCTTCAAGTTCCCCACCGATCACGCGTCCGGCGGCCTCATGACCCAGTATCAATGGCGCGGGACGGCGTTCATCATGGCCGTGCCAGGCGTGCATGTCAGATCCACAAATACCCACCGCCTCGACTGCGATCAGCGCATGGCCAGGCGTCAGCATAGGATCGGCGGCCTCTTGATAGGCCATCTGCATCTTGCCGGTGTAAACGAGCGCTTTCATAGGTTTCTCCCAGTCCACTGCGAGGTCCCGGATCAAGTCCGGGACGCGACCCCTAACCCATCAGGCCTTAACCTTCGGCGCTGAGGTCGAAATTCTCACCAGGGAAATACTTCGCCAACCGCACATCTGCCGTCCGCGCATGACCTTCCATCCCTTCGAGCCGCGAAATCCGCGCCGTGGCGATAGCCACGTCTTTGGCACCTTCGCGTGTGGCGCGCTGCCAGGTCACGATCTTCATGTACTTGTGCACGCTCAGACCACCGGTGTACCGCGCCGACCGGCTGGTTGGCAGGACGTGGTTGGGGCCGGCTGACTTGTCACCATAAGCCACCGTGGTCTCTTCACCCAGGAACAGAGACCCGTAGCATTTCAGCCGGTTCAGCCACCAATCCAGGTCGTCAGCCTGAACGGTCAAATGTTCCGGCGCGTAGTCGTCAGATGTGGCCGCCATTTCTTCGCGGTCGGCGCAGACGATCACCTCAGCATAGTCGCGCCACGCAGCGGTGGCGTTGTCGCGATTCAGTTCCGGCAGGTCGTCAATCAGGGTGGGAACCATTTCCATCACCTGCTCAGCCAACGCGCGGTCGTCGGTCACCAGCCAAACCGGCGAGTTGTAGCCGTGTTCCGCCTGCCCAACCAAATCTTGTGCGACAATCGCGGCATCAGACGTTCCATCTGCCAGGATCAGGCTGTCCGTTGGCCCGGCAATCATATCGATGCCGCAGCGCCCAAAGAGGATACGCTTGGCCTCCGCCACAAACTGGTTGCCGGGACCCACCAGAATATCGGCCTCCGGCAAATCAAACAGGCCGTACGCCATTGCCGCCACGCCCTGAACACCGCCCATAGACAGGATCTTGTCAGCGCCACACAAATTGGCTGCATAGACGATCGCGTCAGGAACTCCATCAGCGCCTTGTGGGGGTGAACAAGCCGTTATGTGTTCAACGCCGGCAACTTTTGCGGTTGTCACCGTCATCATGGCAGAAGCCACATGGGAATAGCGTCCACCCGGTACATAACACCCGGCCGCGCGCACGGGGATCGCGCGCTGGCCTGCCATCAGGCCGGGCTGGACTTCCAGTTCCACCGGGGTCAGCGTGCCTTTTTGCGCCTCTGCAAAACGGCGGATATTGTCGTGGGCAAAAGCGATGTCGTCTTTCAACTTCTGCGGCACACGGGCTGACGCTGCGGCGATCTCGTCCGCACTCAGGATCACGGCGCCTTCGTATTTGTCGAACTTAGCGGCGTATTCCATCGCCGCGTCTTCGCGGCGTGCTTCGATGTCGCTCAGAATGCCGCGCACGGTTTCTTGCACGTCAGAACTGCCAGTCTGCGCCGTTTTTGTTGCCTTTTTCAGATATTCGCGCGCCATGGCACTCCCCATTTGCAAAGCCAATCGTGGTTTGCAAAATCACCTACTGCGCGGCAAGGTGCTGACCCGTCTTACAGGAAATCAGAAAGCTCGCTTCGGCCCTTGGGCGGGTGATTTTCAGATGCATGCAAACGTCGTTCCGCACCAAAAGCGAGTTACGCCCGCGGAAACGCTAACTGCTGACGCCGTATTCCAACGCCCAGCGCCGCAGCAGCCGTTGCTGCATGCGCTTTGCTTTCTTGCGCCAGGCGCGTCCCCCTTCGGGTCGCTCCCGCTGCGCCTTCGACAGCCCAGCCCGGCGCCGCGTATCAGCCGAGAATATGGCGAAAGCCAGTATTTTGCCGTTGGGCGTTTCAATAAAGCCGGACAAGGCAGACACAAAATTCAGGGAGCCGGTTTTTGCCTTGACCCGAACGCCCGGGATCGGCGCGGCGGCACCTTTGGAGTTGACCAGCTTGTGGTCCTTGAGCACCGCAGGCAGTGGCCCTTTCCAACCGGATCGGGACAGAACCTGTACCATGTCCGCCGCGCTGATGCGGCTGGCATCACCCAGCCCCGAATGATCCACAAATTTTATGCCGCGCACCCCGAAGGCCTTTTTGGACCAAGCGGTCATCTCACGCGCGGAGGCAGCAAGGGAGCGGGCAGCGGCACCGCGCTGGCGCGTGGTGGTCAGGCCGGTAACCTCTGCCGTCAGGTTGGTCGAAAACTTCAGCATCGCGCGCACCTGGGCTGCCATAGTGCCGGACACCTGTTGCGCCAGGACCTTGCCTTTGGGCCGCGTGCCGGTGGCCGCACCCGGCGGCAGCTTGATACCCTGGGAGGCGGCAACAGCGCGGAAAACCTCGCCCGCATAAGCGTCCAGATCACGCACCGGCAGCCAACGGCCACCCGCTTTGCCAAGCGCGCCACGCTGAACCGTCCATTGTTCAACCTTGGATCCGCGCTTGTAAGTGAAAAGCGGTGCCTGTCGGTTCACGACGGCCATTTTGATGCCGGACACCTTTGGCCGGATCCGATCCGTGCGCGCGTCCATCGTCGTTGCGTACCCGTTCCCGGTGCGGCGCCATTCAAAATAGACCCGGTTGAAGTTCAGGTTCAGCCCTGACACGGCCGGGTTATAGCCCACGTGATCGGGTTGGGATTTGTCGATTGAGTCCTGATAAGGCAGCGCCCCGCTGTAGATGCGAAACTTGCCGGTGATCTTGCGAATGCCTTTGGCGCGCAGGGCCTTGGCCAGATTGTTCAGCCCGTCGGTGTCCAAATGCGGATCGCCGCCGCCCACCAAGATCAGGTCCCCACGCAGCGTGTCGCCAGAGATGTTCCCGGTGGCCACCACCTGGGTGGTGTACCGAAAGCCACCGCCAAGATTGTGCAACGCATAAAGCGCCGTGATCGCCTTTGTCACCGATGCCGGTGGCAGGGCCGTGTCAGCGCCCACGGATTCCAGAATTTTGCCGGATCCGGCGTTGGCCACCACGATGGAATGTTGCCCCGACAGGCCCGCCTCTTTCACGATCCGCGCCAGCGACGCTTGGGGATGTGCCGCCTTGACCTTTTGCGCACCGGTGAGTGGGCGGGCTTGCGGCCGTAGCGAAGTTTCGGGCGCGCCCGCGCAGGCGGGTAAAGCCGCAGTTGCTAAAAATCCTGCAAGAATTGATCGCCTAGAATACATGCCCGCGTACACCAAAATCCTAAAACACACCTATAGGTTAGCCGCATTTGGTCACTTTTCTCAAGGGCTTGGTGCAGCTTTGGCGATAAACAGTGCCTAAAGCGCTGGCCAGTCACCACGGGCACGGATTTCTGTGGACGAAAGGTCCACCATCGGGCCGGTGAGCAAGCACCAGCACGGCGGCGCCCGGCGCGACAGGGCCGCGCCCCGGCGTGCCGCCAACCGGGCAAATCGAAATCGCCGGGCCGCCGGGCTGACGCCTGCGGCCACAACCTCACCCGGACGCCCCAATACGCCTATGGGGATCGACGTCATGATTTCGTCCCAGTCTTTCCAGTGATGAAAGGTCGCCAGATTGTCCGCCCCCATGAGCCAGACAAACCGCACGCCCGGATACAAATGGCGCATCCGGCGCAACGTGGCAGCGGTATAGCGGGTGCCCAAGCGTGCCTCGATATCCGTGATGACCACACGTGGATCGCGCATCAGCGATCGGCTTGCCGCCATCCGACGGGCCAAAGACGCCGGTCCGCGCGCCTTCAACGGATTGCCGGGGCTGACCAGCCACCAAACACGGTCCAGCCCAAAGGATTTCAGCGCCCACCGCGTGATGTGCGCATGCCCTGCATGAGGCGGGTCAAACGAACCACCCAAAAGCCCGATCACTTGACCCCTTGTCGCAACTGGAAAACCGTGTCGCATCGCCTTGCGCCCGCCACCTTGTTAGATTGCGTTATGCGACGATGGTCTCGGCAGGATCAAGGGTCCGGCGCTGCAGCCGTGGTTTCTTTACGCCCCCATTGCGGTCTCAGACCAACGTAGAATGCTGCCACCCGACCAAATCGCGGCAAAACATCCGATCCCCGGTATTGTGTGGCCCGCGCCGAACGGCCTCCGCATCCTCAATAATTTTCAACAACTCGGATGGTGCTTCAACGGGCAGTGCATGACCGCAATCCGACACCACTTTCAAACGCGCTCTGGGCGCAGAGCGCCGTGCAAAAGCGCGAAAAGCCGCAACAGGTGTGGCGTAGTCGTCGGCGCCCAGCACGAAGGTAACCTTGCTTCCCGCAGCTGCCAAAGCCGCGGGGTCTTCAAAAGTCTGCGCAAGGCTCTTTAAACGCCGGATGTGGCGCAGCATTGCCCGACTGCTGAGCAGCTCTTTCAGCTGGACCTCTGCTTCCGCCTTCAATCGTGGCAGACCCGGGATGCCCTGGCGCACATAAAGTGTGTCGATGTAATCGCTGATTTTCGTCCTGCCCAACTTCAGCGGGCTGCTGTCAAATTCAAACGGCGGTGCCGTCAGCACCAGATTTTCGCCCAAGTCCTGCAAACGCAATGCCAATACACAACCCAGCGAATTGCCGACCAAGGTGACAGGTTCACGAACACACGAAATCTCGCGCTTCAAGCGTTCAAGGATGGCTTCAAATGGCTCCGCCACATAGTCGATCTTTGGCGCTTTGATCGGCTGGCTTGCGCAGGTTTGCAGCAGCCGCCAATGGGCGGGCGACCCAATCAGGCCGTGAAAACAATAAATCAATGGTTCAACCAACTTCAAAATATAGAGGCAGTCTACGGGATCAGCACTCTATCGTCCAGCTAGGTTAGCTGATTGCCAAGCCCCGGCCACGGGTCTAAAAGCCGTCCGTTATCCGCTTGCGCAAAAGGGCAAAGACCATGGCTGCTTACCAATATGTCTATCACATGGACGGGGTTTCAAAGACCTATCCCGGTGGGAAAAAGTGTTTTGAAAACATCCGGCTCAGCTTTTTGCCCGGCGTGAAAATCGGCGTCGTTGGCGTGAACGGCGCGGGTAAGTCGACGCTGATGAAGATCATGGCGGGCCTCGACAAGGATTTCACCGGGGAGGCATGGGCCGCGGAAGGCGCCAAGGTCGGCTACCTGCCACAGGAGCCGCACCTGGATGAGACGCTGAACGTGCGGGAAAACGTGATGCTGGGCGTGGCGGAAAAGAAGGCCATTCTGGATCGCTACAATGAGTTGGCGATGAACTATTCGGACGAAACCGCCGATGAAATGGGTCAGTTGCAGGACCAGATCGATGCCGCTGACCTGTGGTCGCTCGACGCCAACATCGACATCGCGATGGAGGCGCTGCGCTGCCCGCCGGACGATGCGGCGGTGGAAACGTTGTCAGGCGGGGAACGCCGCCGGGTAGCACTCTGCAAGCTGCTGCTTGAAGCGCCCGACATGCTGCTTTTGGACGAACCGACCAACCACCTGGACGCGGAAACCATCGCCTGGCTGCAAAAGCACCTGATCGACTACAAAGGCACCTGCCTGATCGTGACCCACGACCGGTACTTCCTCGACGACATCACCGGCTGGATACTGGAATTGGACCGGGGGCGCGGCGTGCCTTACGAGGGCAACTATTCCGCATGGCTCGAACAAAAGGCAAAACGGCTGGAACAAGAGGCGCGCGAGGACAAGTCCCGCCAGAAAACGCTGGAACGCGAGCTGGAGTGGATCCGCCAAGGCGCCAAGGCGCGCCAGACGAAGCAGAAGGCACGGATTGATCGGTACAACGAACTTGCCAACCAGTCGGAGCGTGAAAAGCTTGGCCGCGCGCAGATCATCATCCCCAACGGCCCGCGTTTGGGGGGCAAGGTGATCGAGGTGGAGAACCTGCAAAAAGCCTTCGGCGACAAGCTGCTGGTCGAAAACCTGTCGTTCTCCCTCCCGCCGGGCGGGATCGTGGGTGTGATCGGGCCAAACGGCGCGGGTAAATCGACGCTTTTCAAGATGTTGACGGGACAGGAACAGCCAGACAGCGGAGAAGTCAGCTACGGCGACACGGTGGACCTGAGCTACGTGGACCAAAGCCGCGACGCATTGGGCGATGACAAAACCGTCTGGGAAGAGATTTCGGACAGTCAGGACGTGATCAAGCTGGGTGACGCAGAGGTCAACAGCCGCGCCTATTGCTCATCCTTCAACTTCAAGGGCGGCGACCAGCAAAAGAAGGTCGGCCAGCTGTCGGGCGGTGAACGCAACCGCGTTCACCTGGCGAAGCTGCTGAAATCTGGCGGCAACGTGCTGCTTCTGGACGAACCGACCAACGACCTCGACGTAGAAACCCTCCGCGCGCTGGAAGACGCCCTGGTAGACTTCGCCGGCTGCGCGGTGGTGATCAGCCACGACCGCTTCTTCCTCGACCGCATCTGCACGCACATCCTCGCGTTCGAGGGTGAGGCCCATGTGGAATGGTTCGAGGGCAACTTCGAGGACTACGAAGAGGACAAGGTCCGCAGGCTAGGCCCGAACGCGCTGGAGCCGACGCGGGTGAAGTATAAGAAGTTTGCGCGGTAGTTTGACTTGGATTGGCTCGCTTTAATAACCGCGTTTGGTGTTGGCTCGGTAGTTTCTGCAGCGATTTCCTGGGGGCTGGAGACATATCGGCAAGCGCGCCATTCAAGATTTCAAGAGCGAAAGGAGTGCTATGTTGGCTTGCTTGAGGCTTACCATCGCGTTGCACGGGAAAACTCATCGGAATCTCGTTTGAATTTTGGATACTGGGAGTTGCGCTGCAGATTGGTGGCGTCAAAAGAGACATTGCAGTTCGTTCACGATTTTGCAGAGACTTTTCCATCTGGTGGCGACCGAAAGAAAGCAGAAGATCAATTGCTCGACGCAATGAGACGCGATCTTGGCGTTTGAGTGTAGGACGGGGTTCACCCCGCCGACAGCGGCGCGATAAATCCCGCCCTAATCCCCAAATTGACCGTCTCGGTTTTTTCCCGACCATTCCACGCTGATCAGTCCAGCTGAAATATCCCGATGAATCGAGGAAAATGGCCAGTCGGCTGCATTCGCAACAAACCCGTGCTTAACCGGATTGCCCCAACAGTATTCCACATGAGACTGATAGTCTGCTTCGTCGCGGATGTGATGTTCCCAGAACCTGGGCTGCCATAAGCCGACCTCTCCTTTTCGTCGTAGGGCGGGGTTCACCCCGCCGCGCGCTTGGCCAACCGGGAGAGGCGGGGTAAACCCCGCCCTACGGATTGCCTTTGAGAACCGTGCCTTTATTGCGCCCCAGCGGCAGGAGTAATCCGTGTCGTGATTCGGCAACGTCCAGACCGCATGCATGTGATCCGGTAAAATGACCCAGGCATCAATGTGGAATGGGCGTTCGTTAGAAGTTTCCCATACCGCTTCGCGGAGGAGCGCGATGTGTCGCGTCAGCACATCGCTGGCACGATTGGCGAGGTTGACAGTGAAGAAGATGGGCGTGTTGGTCACCCGTGGGCGGCGGTAGTTTGGCATGACCAATGATGGCCGCAAAACGGTTAATAATAAGTGTAGGGCGGGGTTCACCCCGCCACTGTGGAGCGTGCCTCACCCCACCCCACTCACCCCCTTGATCCCATCTGGCTCATAACTCCACGCATCCTGGCGCACGCGTGCGACCTTCTTGCCCGGCACCTCTGACGGCGGTGGCCAGCGATGGGCCTGGTATGTGATCACCATCATATCCGGCCACTTATAAAAGAACCGGAAGCCAGTTCCTTGTCACGGTCAGATATCGCCAAACTGTTTTTGGCCACAGTGGTGATGGCCAAAAAACGATCCCTACAAAAAATAAGCCCCCGGCGTCCTGCCAGGGGCTTACAGATTTCTAAAGTTTGGCGAGGGTCACCCCGCCTTCACTCACCAGTCTTCGCGTTGAACGATCCGGCATTTGACCGGCAGCTTCATCGCAGCGAGGCGCAGGGCCTCACGTGCGACGCCGTCGCCGACACCGTCGATCTCGAACATGATGCGGCCAGGCTTAACCTTGGCGGCCCAATATTCAACGGAGCCTTTACCTTTACCCATCCGTACCTCGGTCGGTTTCTTCGACACAGGCACATCTGGGAAGATGCGGATCCATACGCGGCCTTGACGTTTCATGTGACGCGTCATGGCACGACGGGCTGCTTCGATCTGACGGGCCGTCACACGCTCTGGTGTGGTGGCTTTCAGACCGAAGGACCCAAAGTTCAGGTCAGTACCGCCTTTTGCCTCGCCGCGAATGCGGCCTTTGAACATCTTGCGGTGTTTAGTGCGTTTTGGGGAAAGCATACTAGCCTACTCCTTACCGGCGCGGAGGACGTGCGCCGCCCTCTTGCAGTTCTTGCTGACGACGGTCGCGGGCAGATGGATCATGTTCCATGATCTCGCCTTTGAAAATCATCACCTTGATCCCGATGATACCGTAAGCCGTCAGGCCCTCAGCGCGTGCATAATCGATGTCGGCCCGGAGGGTGTGCAACGGCACGCGGCCTTCGCGGTACCATTCGGTCCGCGCGATCTCTGCACCGCCGAGACGACCCGCGCAGTTGATGCGGATGCCAAGGGCGCCCATGCGCATGGCGTTTTGCACCGCACGCTTCATGGCGCGACGGAAGGAAACCCGGCGTTCCAGTTGCTGTGCAACGCTTTCGGCCACCAGCTGAGCGTCAAGCTCTGGCTTGCGCACTTCGACAATGTTCAGGTGCAGTTCGCTGTCAGTCAGGTTTGCAACCTTCCTGCGCAGGCTTTCGATATCCGCACCCTTTTTGCCGATGATGACACCGGGGCGTGCGGAATGGATCGTCACGCGGCACTTCTTGTGCGGACGTTCGATGATCACGCGGGCAACGCCAGCCTGTTTGCACTCTTCTTTGATGAAGTCGCGGATCCGCAGATCTTCGTGCAGCAAGTTGCCGTATTCTTCGCCATCGGCGTACCAACGGCTGTCCCAGGTGCGGTTGACCTGCAGGCGCAGGCCGACGGGGTTAATCTTTTGTCCCATTACGCTTGCTCCTCAACTTGGCGAACCTTGATGGTGACTTGTGCGAACGGCTTCACGATCCGCGCGTAGCGACCGCGTGCCCGCGGGCGACCGCGTTTCATAGTCAGGTTCTTGCCAACGTAAGCCTCTGCGACGATCAGTTCGTCCACATCCAGACCGTGGTTGTTTTCAGCATTAGCAATAGCCGACTGCAGCGTCTTTTTGACGTCATCTGCAATGCGACGCTTGGAGAACGTCAGATCCGCCAGTGCCTTTTCAACAGGCTTGTTACGGATCATCTGAGCCACAAGGTTCAGCTTTTGCGGGCTTGTGCGCAGGTTGCGAGAAACGGCCATAGCTTCGTTCTCGGCCACGCGACGGGGGTTTTTAGCCTTGCCCATGGGTTACTTCCGTTTCGCTTTTTTGTCGGCCGCGTGCCCGTAGTAGGTGCGCGTGGGCGAGTATTCGCCAAACTTCTGACCGATCATATCTTCGGAGACCGACACAGGAATGTGCTTCTTGCCGTTGTAGACACCGAAGGTGAGGCCCACAAATTGCGGCAGAATGGTCGAACGACGCGACCAGATCTTGATGACTTCGTTGCGACCCGATTCCCGGGACTTTTCGGCCTTTTTGAGCACATAGGCATCAACAAAAGGGCCTTTCCAAACTGAACGCGACATCTGTTAGCGTCCTTTCTTCTTGGCGTGGCGGGAACGGATGATGAATTTATCCGTGGTCTTGTTGGACCGGGTGCGTTTGCCCTTGGTCGGAACGCCCCAAGGCGTAACCGGGTGACGGCCACCGCTTGTCCGGCCTTCACCACCGCCGTGCGGGTGGTCGACCGGGTTCATCACAACGCCGCGCACAGATGGGCGGATGCCCTTGTGACGGTTGCGTCCAGCCTTACCGAAGTTCTGGTTGGAGTTGTCGGGGTTCGATACCGCGCCAACAGTGGCCATGCATTCCTGTCGTACCATGCGCAATTCGCCCGAGGACAGGCGGATCTGCGCGTAAGCGCCGTCACGACCCACGAACTGAGCATATGTGCCAGCTGCACGAGCGATCTGCCCGCCTTTGCCTGGCTTCAGTTCGATGTTGTGGACGATTGTACCGATTGGCAGGCCCGAGAACGGCATCGCGTTGCCCGGTTTCACGTCTGCCTTGGCAGCGGAGATGACCTTGTCGCCAACACCCAAGCGCTGTGGCGCGATGATGTAGGCCTGGGTGCCATCTTCGTATTTGATAAGTGCGATAAACGCCGTGCGGTTCGGGTCGTATTCGATACGTTCGACCGTAGCAGGCATGTCCATCTTGTTGCGCTTGAAATCTACAACGCGATAGAGCCGCTTTGCACCACCGCCTTTGCGGCGCATGGTGATCCGCCCGGTATTGTTGCGTCCGCCGTTCTTGGTCAAACCCTGAGTAAGGGCTTTGACCGGACGGCCTTTCCACAACTCCGAACGGTCGATCAGTACCAGCCCGCGCTGGCCCGGCGTCGTCGGCTTGTACGACTTGAGTGCCATAGTTGCTGTCTTCCGTTATGTGGGCGCGCTTTGAGACGCGCCGTTTTCGAGTATAGGGCCCCGTAGGTCCCCGGTGGTTTTACGTCTGAGGGTGCATGACCCGTCCAGACAAAAGCAGAGCCCCGGACGAATCCGGGGCACAGCGATGGGCGCTTTTAGGATGTGGGGTGGGGTGGGTCAAGTGGGTGGAGCTGCACAACTAGTCTGAACACAGATAAACAACGCCACCAATCGCAATTACTGAAACGCTTGTAGCCGTCAATGTCACCGGAGAGGTTAAAACTCCGAGCGTAGTTGTCCCAATAGTGCCCAAAGTACCGGAGATGTATCCCCCTGAACCCGTTAGTATCGCTGCGCCAGAACTGTGTTTGACCACGGTTACGCCCGCGAGTTTCGTTGCACCGGATGTGAGGACCACCGCACCTCGAACGTAACGGGCAATTTTTATTGCCTCATCTTTGCTTTGGTTCACTCTTTGGCAGAAACTCTTAGACTGTTCTGCGCAGCCACCATATGCATCCCGAATGCCGTGTTGGAAGCCGACCAACTCTCCATTCTCATCTAAAACCAGGCAAAACAACTGGAGCTGCGCAAAAGTGGCATCAGGTGCAAGAAAGGCCTGCGTAACGAAACTAGGACACGTACCACCGCCGGAAGGACCGAACAAACTTTCTCGAAAGCTCACCTGTTCCAGTTCAAAGTCTTCATCATAGGAGTATTTCAGGCGTTTTTCTTTTCCGTCTTGCCTGAATGTACATACTTCAGTCGCAATAGTGTCTGCTTCTATATCGTAACCCAAAACTGCGGCAGAAAAGTTATTTGCGCGGTCCAATGCCTCCGAAAGCCCCTGCAAATCAACTGGGATCTCCGTAAAAGGCTTTTGCTCTTGAGAGGCTTCACTCTTTTGGAAAATCGTAACAACGGCAGTTCGGCCTTTCAATAGCTTGGCCAGATCCGCGACTTGAAGTTCACGGTGCTGACTGCAAACGCTTTGATCTTTTAGGTCACACCAATACCCGTCGAAACTCTTTCCATCGACATATGTAATTGCTGCAGAATAGCGGGCATAGTGTTCTGCTTCGGAATTCGGGGAGATTTCCGCAATAGCTCGTGGCGCAAGATCAACATCTACATCGACTGCCGATACGGTAACTCCAATGGGATTTACGTTGAACGTTAACTCAAGGCCATTATCGTAATCTGCGACAACCGTTGATACGAAACACTGGTCTTCGCCCTCAGCATCCCGTTTGCAAAGGACACGCCAAACTCCAAATTGGTCCAATGGATAAATTTCACCTGGACCAAAAGCAGCTCGCTCCTTTGGAAACTCAACCGCACTCATCGCCGGTAACGGAAGCAACAGCAATATACATACAATGAATTTGGAGAACGACATTCTGACACCTACAGCGCTACCTTCTTCTTAAAAAATAGCTTTTCGTCTTGCCCGCCACAACAAAAAATCTCGGCCTCCACGGTCAGGGTTTCTTAATTCCGTAGGATGAGTGTTCACGTCCATCACCATGCCTTAAAGCCCGTTGCTCATGTCAGTCGTGTTGCTTTCTTCCAACGCCACAAAAGCTCTTTTGACTTCTGTACGGGGGAACAGCTGGCCTCCTCAAGGCAACAGAACGATCTTCCCCACATGCCCCTTCTCCTGAAAGTCCTGCTGCGCCTCGGCAATCCGCTCCAACGGATACGTTCCGGCGAGCAGGGGGCGTAGCTCCCCCCGCTCGATATACCCTACCAAATTCGGAAACACTGGCGCGTCCCAGGCGGTGCAGCCGATCAGGGTGATATCTTTGAGGTACATGTCCCGCATGTCCAGGTCCACAATCGGCCCGGCAATGGCGCCGCTTGAGGCGTAGCGCCCGCCTCGGCGGAGCAGTTTCAGCACCGTCCCGAAGCCCGGACCGGCAACGTTGTCGATGGCCACGTCCACGCTTTGCTCGTCCAGCACCTCCAGCAGATCATCTTCGCGCGTCAGCACCATATCCGCGCCGAGGTCCGCAACCGCGTCGCGCTTGGCGGCAGAGGTGATCGCCACCACTTCCGCCCCGCGCCGTTTGACCAGTTGCACAAGGGCGGAGCCGACCCCGCCAGAGGCGCCCGGCACCAGCACCCGGTCGCCCGCTTGCACGTTCGCCCGGTGCACCATGTTTTCCGCCGTGCCGTAGGCGCAAGGGATGGTGGCAAGCTCCGCATCCGTCCAATCGCAATCGACGTGGAAGACCTCCGCCGCGGGCACCTTCACGTATTCCGCAAACGCCCCGTCAAAGTCGGACCCCATCCAGACGTTGTCCATGCTGTCGAACCCTTCAGTTCGCATGCATGCACGCACAAGCACGCGCTGGCCGATCCGACCGCCGTCGCCACCCGACCCCACGGCCACGACCTCTCCACAGCAATCCGTGCCTTGAATAAAGGGGAACGGCGTGGCCGCATTCCAGCCACCATCTGGGCGGTCGCCCGCCTCCCCGGTATCTTCCGTCGCATCGGTGACAGACGACGAATACCATCCCAGCCGCGTGTTGATCTCAGTATTGTTCACCCCGGCGGCGAGCACCTTCAGCAGCACCTCCCCCGCCCCAGGCACCGGCGTTGGCACCGACTTGTAAATGAGCTTGTCATAGCCCCCAGTCCCAGTCGTCACGACCGCCATCATTTGTGTCATCGCCGCACTCCCCAATGTGTCTGACCCATTGATCTCAAGTGGACTGGCTTTGGAAAGGCATAATTAGTCCGCGCAGCAACTTGTTCGCCAGGCACGGCAATTATACCATGCGACCCTAGTTCTGCATTTCGATGAATGTCAGGAATTAGCCCAAAAGTTACCAATGAAAAAACTATCGTGTTCGCCTAATTTGACACTCCTCAACCCAACTCAGTGGCAACACATTCACCGCCACATTCGGCGGCAGTTCATAAAACGCCATCCTTCGGTAGCTCCACGCATACGGAGTACATTCCTTAAGGGCTGCGCCA
>JBCCET010000064.1:0-23524 GCA_039030095.1 Pseudomonadota bacterium
ACCGCATTGATGGAGCGCTGATATGGCCGACACCCCCGTAGCAGAGATGAGCTTTGAACAAGCCATGGCAGAGCTGGAACACGTTGTGACGCAGCTCGACAGCAGCCAGGTTCCGCTGGAGGATTCGATCAAGCTCTACGACCGTGGCGCAGCGTTGAAGGCCCATTGCGAAGTGAAGCTGAAAGAGGCGGAAGAAAAAGTCGCCCAAATCACGCTGAATTCGGATGGGGAACCAACCGGTACGAAGCCTTTCGAAGGTTAAGCTTGCAAGACATCTTAAAACCGGTGGTGGCAGAGATTGAGCAAACGCTCAAAACCCTGCTGCCAGTGGACGGCCCAATGGCGGATCCAATGCGCCACGCTGTGATGGCTGGCGGCAAACGTCTGCGCGGTTTTTTGTGTGTGCAATCGGCGGCACTCTTTGATGTGGACCAAGCGCAAGCCCTGCGCGCGGCAGCCGCGATTGAATGCCTGCATGCCTACAGTTTGGTGCATGACGACTTGCCTTGTATGGATGACGACGAACTTCGTCGCGGGCAACCAACCGTGCATGTGAAATGGGACGAAGCAACAGCGGTGCTGTCTGGCGATGGGCTTCAAACCCTGGCGTTCGAAATCCTCGGCGACCCGGCCACTGGTTCCGGCGACGTCCGGGCGCGTTTGATGCAAACACTGGCAAATGCCGCGCAAGCTATGGTCACAGGACAGGCCCAGGATATTGCGGCGGAAACCGCGGCGATGCCGCTGACGTTAGCAGAAATCATTGCGCTTCAGGCGAATAAAACCGGGGCGCTGATCGAATGGTCCGCCCAGGCCGGTCCCCGGCTCGCCGGACAGGAAAGCACGGCGTTGGCGACTTATTCCAAGGCGATTGGCTTGGCGTTTCAAATACAAGACGACGTTTTGGATACAGTTGGCGATGCCGCAAAGGCAGGCAAGCGGCTGCAAAAAGATGCCGATGCCGGAAAGGCCACTTTTGTAAGCCTGCTAGGACTTCAGGAGGCGCGCGCGCGCGCTGCAACGCTTGTGGATGACGCCTGTGAGGCTGTCTCAGAGTTCGGAAGCGCAGCTGATCCTCTGCGCGCTGTCGCGCAGTTTATAGTCGAACGGGATCGCTAGGATCGCATCACATTCGGGTCGCGCCGGGTCACTACTTCTTTTCCAACACTTCAAGGCGATTGGAAATTTCTTCCAGCTTGGCCATCAGCTCATCCCGATGGGCGTCAGTCGCCTCATCCTCCTCGCTTGTGGCAGCGTCCTGCATCGAGTTCACGATCAGACCCACCACCAGGTTCACAACTGCAAAGGTTGTCACCAGGATGAACGGTACAAAGAACGCCCAGGCGTAGGGGTATTCTTTCATGACCGGGCGCACGATACCCATCGACCAGCTTTCCAAAGTCATGATCTGGAACAAAGAATAAGCAGACCGACCGATAGTGCCGAACCATTCGTCGAAGTCGGCGCCAAACAGCTTCGTCGCCATGACCGCACCGATATAGAAGATAATCGCCATTAGCAGGATGACGCTGGCCATGCCCGGCAAGGCCTTCAAAAACCCTTCGATCACCCGCCGAAGGCTGGGTGCAAAGCTGATAACCCGCAGCACCCGCAAGATCCGCAAGGCGCGCAGAACGCTCAACCCGCCACCGTTCGGCGCGAGCGATATGCCCACCACGATGAAATCGAAGATATTCCACGCGTTGGTGAAAAAGCGCCACCCAAAGGCAAAGAGCTTTAGCACCAATTCGACAACAAATATGGCCAGGCAGATCTGATCCAGGTATCCAATCCAGCCGCCAAAGAACGCCTTGGCGTTTTCAGATGTGTCGAGCCCCAGAAGCACCGCGTTTAACCCGATGACCCCTAGGATACCGTTGCGCACGGGGGCGGATTCAACAAAGTCGCGGACGCGACTACGGGCAGATTGAAAAGCATTCATAAGGCGGCTTTATACGTTGAAATCCGCCCCTCGCAACGAATTATCATGGCACCAGCCCGGCTTAAAGGAACACCAAAGCAGCGGACGCCGCCAAAAGCACCGCCATGGTCGTTCGAAAAATCTGCCACGCACGGGCAGAGTTCAAGAGCCGGGCCAAGAGTGAACCGAAGTAGGTCCAAAACCCGCAAACCACAAAGTTCACACAGGAAAACGACAATCCCATGCGCAGCGCTTCTTGGAAAATTGGCAGGTCAGATCCGTAACCGGACGACGCGGCAAGCCCGATGGCCCAGATCTTTGGGTTCACCCATTGGAAAAGTGCGGCCTCCAGGAAAGTCATGGGGCGTGACGCCAGCGCCCCATCGCCAGATGCATCGGCACGGAAGAGGTTCCAGGCCATCCAAACAATCCAAAGCGCGGCCGCGCATTGCAGCACAAATTTCAAGCCCGGAACGCTGTCCAGCAAGGCGCCTACACCCAGCGCGCAAAGCGCGCCCACAAAGCCGCATCCCACGGCTACGCCCAAGAAGTGGGGAACCGTGCGCGGCGCACCGAACCGTGCCGCCGATGTGGTGAGCATGATGATGTTCGGCCCGGGACTGAACATCTGGATTGCCAGAAAGGGGATCAGGGGTGAAAAAATCAAGCGAGCAGATTCGACTTCGACAAGGTGAAATCAGACTCTATCCACCGTGCTTCCAGCTCTTTCAATCGATCGCCCAGGGGTTTTCCGTTAAGGTCCGGCAGGTCAGATGCTTTGACCGGGAAAGTCGCGCGGGCGCCTCTTTCAATCGTGCCGGATGTATCTGCTGGCAATGGTTGCTGCGCTTGCGAAGCGTCAATGATCGCTACATCCCAAGCAGTGTCTTTGCCGAACTTATAGGCCACCTCCGCCAATGGCGCACCAAATGCCTTTGAAAAAGCCTGTATCCGCTGGGCATCGGTGTTTGAAAGCCGCAAGGCCTCTTTGACGTCCACACCCCCAAGGCTCACCAGCCGTCGCAGCCAATCTGGCGACAAGCCTGCATAAGCTTCCAACAATACCACGGACCCCAGCCACCTGGTTGTGGCACCCGGCATTATCTGCCCAAGCGCGCCGCAGTTTTCCAATGCAGCGGCAGCCTGAACCGGGTCCGGGGCTGAGAGCAGTTTTTTGACTTCCACGCCAACACGTTCATTGGACAGCTCCGGCAAGCCGTCCACCGCATCCGCGATTGCGGCCAGTGCGTCTGGGTCCAGCCCGGCATCTTTGTCACCATACCAAGCATGAAACCGAAAGAACCGCAGGGCACGCAAGCGGTCCTCTGCGATGCGACGCACCGGGTCCTCAATAAATCGAACGCGGCGCGCGCGCAGGTCATCCAGACCGCCCACCGGGTCAAACACGGCGCCTGAACTATCGGCGTAAAGCGCATTCATCGTGAAATCGCGGCGCAAGGCATCTTCGGCAATCGTGTCGGCAAACGCCACAACGGCCCGGCGTCCGTCTGTTTCCACGTCCCTGCGATAGGTCGTGACCTCAAAACCGACCCCGCCTGAAACCACGGTAATGGTGCCATGGTCTTTGCCGGTGGGTATCGTCTTTAACCCGGCTGATTTCGCCGCTTTGATCGTGTCATCCGGGCGCGCGTTGGTCGCGATGTCGATGTCTGTCGCACCCCCACCGATCAAGGCATTGCGTACGCAGCCGCCGACAAAAAAGGCGTCAAACCCGGCTTCTGTAAGGGCTCTTGTCACAGCCAAAACATCCGGATCGCGCAACCAGTCGGCGGATACTTTCACCGCACCTGCTCCAACCGGTCGGCCAACAGCCGCAGCATGCGCGCCGTAGCGCCCCAGATGTAATACGGCCCAAAAGGCACCACATAGTAGAACCGTTTCACGCCACGCCAGTGACGACCTTCCACCAGGAAGTTGTCAGCGCAGGTCACATGGGCCATTGGAACCTCGAACACCTCCGCCACTTCGTCAGGCGAAGGGACCGGACGAAAACTCGGATCAATCCGCGCGACCACTGGCTGGACCTCAAACGCGGTGACAGTTTTGTGGCTCGGCAACCGACCCAAAACCTGGGCCGCCGTATAAGGCATCCCGATCTCTTCGTTGGCTTCGCGCAGGGCGGCAGCTTCCACCGTTGCGTCTTCAGGGTCCATCTTGCCACCGGGAAATGCGATTTGGCCCGGATGGTGTTTCAGGTGGCTCGCCCGTTTTGTCAGGATGACATTCAGCCCGTTTGGCCGGTCCACCAGCGGGATCAGGACGGACGCCGGGCGAAAAGATTTGATCGCTTCTGCCCCCCAACCATTCAGGTCAAAATCCGACGACCCCGGTCCATCTGAAATGGCCAGCGCCGCGTCAATATCATCCCAACCCGGAACCAGTTCACCCAGCATCTTCCGCCTCAAAGCCGAGCGTTGCCGGGTCCAGATCGTAATGCGCGCCGCAAAACTGACAATCCGCAGTGACCCTGCCATCGTCCGTGGTCATGTGTCGGATGTCTTTGGCTGAATAAATGCTCATCGTCTGGCGCACCTTATCCTCAGAACAGGTGCAGCCAAATTCGATAGGGCGCGCCGGAAAGACGCGCGGCTGTTCTTCGTGGAAAAGCCGGTAAAGCACATCCGTTTGGGTCAGGCGCGGGCCAATGAGCTCCGTCTCTTCGACGGAGTTCATCAAAATAACAGACCGGTTCCAGTTTTCTTCGTCATCCCCCCAAACCAGATCATCCGCAAGCAGCAGCCCCTCATCCCCGGACCCGCCGTCCTGGGCAAATGGGGACGCTTTGGGCATGTGCTGGATCATGATGCCACCCGCGCGCCAGCGGTGCCGACCACCTTCCAACGCCTGTGTCGCAAGCGTATGGAACTGGGTTGGCAATTGCTCAGATTGCGCGAAATATGTCTCTGCACAGTTGGCGAGGGATCCGCCAGCCAAGGGGGTAATGCCCTGATACGGCGTAGTGCCTTCGCCCTGATCTATTAGGATCGCAAACATACCCTTTCCGATTTGATCGAACCCCGGCGCGTCCGCGTCGATGCGATCCGTATCGAAACTGGCATAGGCACGCATCCGGGCGGGCGCCGCATCCGTCTGCGGGGCGAAATAGTCTGTTGCGATGATCCGCAGGGGACCGTCGCCCCGGATTTGCAGGCTCAGCTTCCAGCGAAGATCGATTGTCTGACCAATCAGGGCAGTTAGCAGCGCGGCTTCGGCCACTTGATGTGAAACCGACAGAGGATAGTCATGCTGGCCAAGGATCGTGTCCAAAACGGTGTCGAGCCGTACCACACGGCCGCGCACGTCGGCGCGGTCCAGTTGGAACGGAAGGACGACATCGTCCCAGCGGGCGTCGGTTGTTTCTGCGTTCATTGCGTGCTTCCTTGTTAAGCCCGCCAGATAGTGTGTAATGGGGCCTCTTGCAAATAGGAGGCTGGCAATGCGCCAAATCGGAGAACCGCGCAAGCCCGGCCAACGCTACACCCGGCGCCCAGGTGCGTATGCGATCATCGCGCGCGGTTCGCAGCTCCTGCTGACCGAGCAGAGAGCATCGCAACTTGAATTGCAGTTACCCGGTGGCGGCATAGACCCGGGCGAAACCCCGGTGCAGGCCCTGCACCGAGAGGTTTATGAGGAGACCGGGTACAGGATCCGACACCTACAACGCTTGGGTACCTATCAGCGATTTACCTACATGCCAGAGTATTCAATGTGGGCCCACAAGATCTGTCACATATATCTGGCAGCGCCGGCCCTGCGAAAATGTGACCCGCCTGAACCCGGACACCGGGTTATCTGGATGCCTGCGCAAAAGGCGCTTTTTGAGCTGACGGCCCGCGGTGATCGGCTAATGCTGTCGCGAGCCCTTGGATATCGCAAACCGCCCGCCAGTTCACGCCCGCTGCGCCATGTGGGATTTCGCGGCGAAAGGTGGTCTTTTGATTGAAACCGGGTCGCGTTAATCTTTGGCGTACTCTCCAAATTCAAACAAGATCGCGGAAACGTCGTCGGCAATGGGCCTGTGTTCCGCGAAATCCGTCAGCGATACCCAGAGCGCATCTGTAAAATCTGTGCCGGTAAGCTGTTTGTTTTGATCAACGATGCGTCGCAGCCCGGTTTCATCCAACAGCACGCCACCTTCGGCCTCACATTCCGTTAACCCATCAGAATAGAGCACCAGCCGGTCACCCGGCGTGATATCAAATTCTTCGGTGTCATATTCCATGTCCGGGACCAGCCCAATCGGCGGTCCGCCAGTGCCGATAAAATGCGTGCGGTCGTTGTCGTTGAAAACCACCGGGTGCGGATGTCCGGCCTGAACCATCTTAACATGTCCGTCTGTCAGGTCGACGTCAGCATAACACATGGTGAAGTACAGCTCGGTATCCAGCTCCGCGTACATGCGGCAGTTCAAAATTTCTGCCACTTCCGCGGGATCTCGTTCTACCATGTTGCCATCGTCGTCGCGTTTGAAGGCAACGTTTTGTTCTTTGGAGTGTGGGCTCATCCACCCCGCAAGCCGCGCCGTCAGCAGCGCTGACGATATACCGTGGCCAGACACATCAATGGAATAAAGCCCGAGCCGCCCCGGCGCAAAGCTGAAGAACCCAACCAGATCGCCACCCACATGGCTGCACGACTTAAACAGGATCGAAATGTCGCTGTCGCCGAAGGTCTGTTCGCGAATCGGGACAAGCGATTGCTGGAACTTTTCCGCCTCCACCAGATCACGGTTGATGCTGTCATGGGCGTCTTGCAGATCCACCAACGCCCCTTGCACCGTTTCATGCTTTTCGCGCAGCTGATGTTCCATATCCAGAACCCGCATCCCGGACCTGATCCGGGCCTTGAGCTCCATCGCATTGACGGGTTTAGACAAAAAGTCATCGGCACCAAATTCCAGCCCACGCGCCACGTCATTTTTTTCATTCCTAGATGTCAGTAGAATGAAATACCCGTACCTGTCCCGATCCAGGCTCCTGAATTTCTTGCAAAATTCCAATCCATCCATTTCTGGCATTTCCCAGTCGGAAAGGATGAGATCTATCGGGTTTTCCTGGCACGCTTCCAATGCCTCAAGCCCGTTGGCGGCTTCCACCGTGGAAAAGCCCCACTTCTTGAGATGGCGGACAACCACATGCCGCATGGCCCGGCTGTCATCCACCACCAGGACCCGCATGGCACCGGCAAACGCAGCCGCATTATGGAAGTCATCCATCGTCGATTTTGCGTATGTCAAAAGAGACCCCTACACACATAGATTCTTAAGTTCGGGGCAGTCTCTCGGCAGCCACTTAACTTAACATGAACGAATGCAGCGCATTGTCTGTACTTGCTTACGAATTGTTAGGCGCTTTCGCTCCATGAAGGGCGCACGGCGGACACGTCTTGGGCCGCGCCACTATGGGGATACCTTTATGATCGATTGGAGCAGGGTCAAAGAGTTGGAAGATGATATGGGGGCAGAAGATTTGGGCGATGTGGTCGCGATCTTCCTCGACGAAATGGAAGAGGCGATCGAAGATATGGTGGCCCAACCACCAAACAGTTCCGAAGAATGGGCAAGCCGCATGCACTTTTTAAAAGGCAGCGCATTTAACCTGGGGTTTGAGGCATTTGGCGCCTACTGCGGCGGTGGTGAAACGGCGGCCCGCGCGGGTGATGTGGACGGTCTGACCGTTGCAGAATTGCGGGCACGATACGATGTGTCTAAGTCCGCTTTCATCGCTGACTTTTCCAACAACTCAACCGCGATCTTAGAGGTCGCTTAGCTGAGCAACGCGATCCAATAGTGCTGGTCAGGTTTAAAGCTCAGTCGCCGGTCGTGCGGGACAAGAATCTGTCGATAGCTGCAACAAATTCTGCGGGCTGTTCGGCATGCAACCAATGTCCAGCACCCTCCAGGGTCTTGCTATGTACATGCGGAAAATGTGTCCCGATTGCCGTCGCATGATCCCGCGTGACATAGTCGCTTGATCCGCCACGGATGAAAAACGTTGGCCCGGTGTATTGCCCCAACCCATTCGGAAACCCGATGATTGCGTCCATGTTTTTGGCCAGCGCATCAAGGTTAAGCGCCCATCGAGCGCCTTGTGCGCCAAAATCGAGGGACTGGGTCAGAAAAGCGCCTAAACCAGCATCGCCCGTCAGCTCCGTCAAAGCTTTTTGCGCTTGGCTGCGGCGCGCGACGGAAGCCAAATCCAGAAGGCCCATGGCCTCGATCACTGGCAATTGCGTGTGGGTGTAGGTGACCGGCGCTATGTCCGCCACCATCAGCGTCCGTACGCGTTCTGGATACGTGACCGCCAGGGTCATTGCAGCCTTACCACCCATGGAATGACCCAGAACATCGGCGCTGCCGCCCAGTGCATCAATCACTGCTGCCAAATCGTCGGCCATGACAGGATAGTCCATCCGGTCCGACCAAAAGCTGGCACCATGGTTGCGCATATCCACGCAAACCACGTGTCTTTTCACCGACCATTGCCGCGCCAGCGTGCGCCAGTTTCGTCCAGATCCGAAAAGACCGTGCGCCACCACCAACGGCACGCCACCCGGCTCCCCATATGATGTGGTATGCAAAAGTTTGGTCATTGCCCGGGGATGAGCAATGAAGCAGCCCTTGTCCACCCCTGCAAAACCCAATAGATGGCGCAAAACCCACCATTTATCGGCGTACACCCATGGCTTCCCCTAAAAAAGTTGTGCTTGCCTATTCCGGCGGCCTCGACACATCCATCATCTTGAAATGGCTTCAGACCGAATACGGCTGCGAAGTGGTGACTTTCACCGCTGACCTCGGTCAGGGGGAGGAACTGGAACCAGCCCGCAAAAAGGCAGAGCTTTTGGGCATATCGCCGGACAATATCTACATCGAAGACGTCCGCGAAGAATTTGTGCGCGACTTTGTGTTCCCGATGTTTCGGGCAAACGCGGTCTATGAAGGATTGTACCTGCTCGGCACGTCCATCGCCCGGCCCCTGATCTCCAAACGCTTGGTGGAAATTGCAGCCGAAACGGGCGCAGACGCCGTGGCCCATGGCGCAACCGGTAAGGGCAACGACCAAGTGCGGTTTGAGCTGTCCGCTTACGCGCTGAACCCCAGCATACAGGTGATCGCACCATGGCGGGAATGGGACCTGACCAGCCGCACAAAACTGCTGGAATTTGCAGAGGCCAACCAGATCCCTATCGCCAAGGACAAACGCGGCGAGGCACCATTTTCGGTCGACGCGAACTTGTTGCATACCTCATCTGAAGGCAAAGTTCTGGAAGACCCGGCAGAGGCCGCGCCGGACTATGTCTACCAGCGGACGATCAACCCCGAAGATGCGCCGGATACACCGGAACACATTGAAATTGAATTTGAAAAAGGTGATCCAGTTGCAATCAACGGGCAGGCTATGTCGCCCGCTGCGATCCTGACAAAACTCAATGAGCTGGGTGGAAAACACGGTATCGGTCGGCTTGACTTGGTTGAAGGTCGGTACGTCGGGATGAAGTCGCGCGGTATCTATGAGACACCGGGCGGCACAGTTCTTTTGGTCGCGCACCGGGGAATTGAATCGATCACATTGGATCGCGGCGCGGCGCATCTGAAAGATGAGCTTATGCCCCGGTATGCGGAACTGATTTACAATGGGTACTGGTACAGCCCCGAACGCGAAATGCTGCAATCCGCCATCGACCACAGCCAGTCACACGTCAACGGCACGGTGCGCCTGAAACTGTACAAAGGCAGCGCTGATGTGGTCGGGCGTTGGTCAGATGACACGCTTTATTCCGAGCAGCATGTTACCTTTGAAGACGACGCAGGAGCCTACGATCAGGCAGATGCGGCGGGCTTTATTAAGATAAATGCCCTTAGGTTGAAGCTGTTGGCCGCACGCAATCGCAAGGCCAAGTAAGGCTGGCCCAAGCGCAACACTCTGATTCGACGGCGAATCCCCCGAATCATGGAAGTTGACGTAAAGAAGCCCACTTCATAGATTCGCCCCAAAGACGATATCGGGATGAACCCGATCAATCACTGAGGCGGTGAAGAGCATTCCGGCTAGGGGCAATCTGGCACAAAGACCAGGTAATCCAGCTTAGACCAAGCTCCATAAACACTGTCCGAACCTGAGGCGGTATTAGGAGTTGCGGGCTATGAGTGGTAGCGGACAAGCGCAAGCAACGGGCTGGGTCGAAGACGCCCAGATGACTTTGGCCAGTGAAGCGACATATGCTTCGCAGGTCGAGCCAATTGAAGAAGAACCACTAGATTTACGGTCGTCCGGCTTGATCCGGGCTGGTCTGGCGGGTGCGTCGCTTTTTGTGGCTGTGATCGTTGTGGCCAACCTTCTGGGAAGTGTTTTTCAAAACCCGCCGTCTGATATTCCACGAGATATTGAGTTTACGTCGGCCCCGGTGGATCAGGGCGAAAGTGAATATGTGCGCTTGCGCCAGGATTGGCTTAGCGCGCGTGCGCTGCTTGAAAGCGAAGAGGTTACCAAAGCATCCCGGCTATCGGTGGTTTCAAAGTCGCAAAAAGAAATTGAGCTGCAGCAAAAAGCAGTGGATCAGGCAAACACAACACTGACGGCCGCGCGCCGTGCTGCCGCAGAAGCGCAAGAGGATGTCGCGCTTAAGGCAGAACGGCTGTCCGACCTTGCCTCGTCCAACACACAACGGGCGCTCGACACCGCAAATTTGGCGGTGGAGCAAGCCACTGCTGAGGCCGCGCAGGCCCAGACCGATTTACAAGCTATCAAGGCCGAACAAGCCCGGGTTAAGTCCACGGTCACTCAACTGCGCAAAGCTTTGAAAGCTGCCGTGACGGCGGCGGATGCGGCCAAATTAGTGGTTACCGCAGCAGAAAGCGCGCGTGCGGCTGTGGCAAACAATCAAGATGTTATGGCCGGAGCGGATGAGCCCACGCTTTCAAACCTGGAAAACGACTTTTTTGCAGAGGCGACAATTCGTGCCGATGCGGCGGAAAAATCCGCTGATGCTGCGGGTCAAGCCGTTGAGGTGGCACAGATGCGGCTCGAAATCTTAGAAGATCAGATGGGCGACTACCGCGCGCGATTTGCCGAAGCGAACCAATTGGAAAAAGAAGCCAATCTGGCGCTCAGCCGAGCCAAAGAGGCAGTCGCAAACCACAAGGCTGAGGTAAAACTGGCCGAGAAAGCCGCTGAAAAAGCAGCAATGCGGTACCAAACCAGCGAAAAGCGGGCGTCTGATGCTGATGCAATTTTGATCAAACGCCAGGCACGTCTGGACGAACTGCGCAAAACCTTGGCTGACGCGAACGATATTGTGGCTGTGTCCGACAAGACGCTAGCTATAGTGCGAGAACAGTTCGCAGAGATTGAGACCGATTTGAAGGCGGCTCAACGTGACCATTCCGAAAAAGCCGCTGTGGCGATTGCTGCGTTGAATGTTGTTTTAAACGAAAAGCTGCGCACCGTGGCCGGTGCAGGCCAGGCTGAATTGCCTGTTTTTGACCGATTTGTCGTGTCGTCGGAGCAATTGTTTGACACCGGATCCGCCCAGTTGAACAAAGGCGGTCGAGCGCTGCTGACAAAAGTTGTTCCAGTGGTCCAGGACGTGGTGAAAGACCTGCCGCGTGACGTTGAATGGGTCTTGCGTGTAGATGGACATACCGACCAACAGCCGTTGTCCGGCAATGGGCGGTTCAAGGATAACTGGGAATTGAGCCAAGCCCGTGCGCTGTCTGTGGTCAAGTTTCTGATTGAGCAAAGCACGCTAGGTCCAACCCAGATGTCGGCCAACGGGTTTGGGGAACACCAGCCGATCGCAATTGGCGGTTCAGTGCAGGACAACGCCCGCAACCGTCGGATCGAACTGACCTTGGCTGCGCGTTAACGCTTTCTAAAACCGGTTTGACGCCAGAGCATGAAAAGACCTGCTCCGGCAATAAGCACCATCCCGACGAGCGCCAGCGCGTCGGGAATTTCGTCAAAGAAAAAATAGCCCAAGAGCATCGCCCAAATCAGGATCGTGTAGCGATAGGTGGCGACCACCGCCACATCGCCTACGCGCATAGCGGCAACCGAAAAATAGTAAGCCACCGTCATGCAAAAGGCTGCTGGGATAAGCACCTGAAATTCAGCCCACCCCAAGGGGACCCAAGTTCCCTGTAGCAGGCTGCCAATTGCGCCCGTGATCGTGATCACCACTGACGCCGTAAAGGCCACAAAAGCAGAGGATACATCCGCGGAGAAACGCCGCACGAGCAGGTCCCGGAACGTTACCGTAACCACTGCCGCCAGCGCAAAAAGTGCGTATTGATTGAACCCTTCCGCCCCTGGGCGGATGATCAAGAGAACCCCTGCAAGGCCCAGAAAGATGGCCATAAGCCGTCGCGGTCCAATGGGCTCCGCCAGAAATACCGCGGCTGCCAGAGCCATTGTAAGGGGCAGGATTTGCAAAATGGCCGTCGCGTTGGCGAGCTCCATATTGAAAAGTGCGGTCAAGAAAAACAGGGTGGCACCAATTTCCCCCACTGCGCGCAGACCGATCAGACCACGGTCTTTGCGACCCGGCAGCGTCTTAAAAGCCCCCAGAAACCATGCCAGCGCGCCCAGAAAGATGATCGTAAACAGACCGCGCACAAAGATTGATTGAAACAGCCCAAGCTCCGGCCCCACCAGCTTCATCAACGCATCATTCAAAACGAAGCCCGCCATGGATGCGGACATCATGAAAGCCCCTCTGACGTTTTCGCTGATCATACTTGCTGTGCCTCCAGCCCACAGATTTGCGCCGCAAAGCGGAGGAATGCAACGGGTCTTGCAGGATTATAAATTAACTGTATCGTTAATTAACAAAGGAAGGAAATAACAATGCATACAGTTTTTTCGGCACTCGGCGATGCGACAAGGTTCGCGATTGTCGAACGCTTGTTGACGGAAGGCGACCTAACTGCCGGCGACCTGACGGTAGGGACCGGGATGTCTGCTCCTGCCATTTCCCGTCACCTGAAGGTGTTACGAAAGGCCGGTGTTCTGGCTCAGCGGTCGGACGCACAACGCCGGATATATTCCGTTGACCCAGCGGCCGTGCAAACGATCCACCGCTGGACGATGGATCATCGCGAATTTTGGGAAGCCTCGATGGACCGTCTAGAGGCAGCAGTGCGGGAGGAAAAAAATGTCTGAATTGATACTGGAACGCCACCTCCCCGCGGCCCCGGATCGGGTTTTTGCCATCGTTACACAGGCCGATCATTTGACCCGCTGGTGGGGACCCGAAGGTATGTTCATTCCCGAAGGTGATCTGGCGCTGGACGCAATTGGCCCCTGGTGGTCCGTCATGGAAAACAAAGACGGCGGACGGTTCAAGGTCAGCGGGCAAGTGACCCGTGTGGATCCTCCGCGCGGTGTCAGCTTTACCTGGGCCTGGCACGACGAAAATGACACCCGCGGGGAAGAAAGCACTGTGACTTTTGATCTGGAACCCGCAGATGGCGGCACAATGTTCCGTTTGACGCAAGTATTTGAAAGCGAAAGCGCGGTGGCGAACCATGAAATTGGTTGGACGTCGTCCTTCCGCAAACTCGAAGCTCAATTCTGAAACCAGCCAAAAAGGAGAAAGACCATGGCAAAATACATCTTCGTCTACCACGGCGGCGGTATGCCAGAGACCCCCGAAGAAGGTGAAAAGGAAATGGCGGCCTGGAATGCCTGGTACGGCGCTATGGGAGACGCTGTTGTGGACGGCGGCGCACCTGCGGGGATGAGCAAAACGGTACATCCCGGTGGCGGCGTGACTGACGATGGCGGCGCAAATCCCGTATCCGGATATACCGTCGTGAATGCCGACAGCCACGATGCAGCAGTGGAAATGGCAAAGGGTTGCCCGATCCTGAAAAACGGATCCGTTGAGGTGGCGCCTTTGATGGAAATGTAAGCTGGCTGTGCGGCAGGATAGGGTTTGCCCTAACTTGCCGCCGACCGGGGTCCCGGATCAATTCCGGGACGCGGCCCCTTTAGGCCACACCCAAAGTCAAAAGCTGGATCAACGTGACAACGCCGACCGGCTTTCCATCTTCCAGCACAAACGCTGCACTGATTTTGTTGGACTGCAAAACATGCAGCGCACGGGCTGATAGGCGACCGGGTTCCAAATGAACCGACCCCGGCGTCATCAGACTGTCCGCCTTCGCGTTCCAAAGCGCATCTTTCATCGAACCGTCTGAACGGCTTTCCAGGTAACGGCGCACGTCCCCGTCTGTAATCACACCCGACAATCCGCCATCGGCGCCTAGAACCCCGCAGATGCCAAGCGATTTGTTGGAAATCTCGCCAAGCACTTCGATCACCGGGGTATCTTTGGTCACCAAGGGCATGCGTTCGCCTTGGAACATTATATCTGACACCGGCGTCAAGGCCGCGCCAAGCTTACCCCCGGGATGGAAGTCGCGAAAACTCTCTTCCGTGAAGCCACGCTCTTTCAGAATGGTAATCGCCAACGCATCGCCCAGCGCCATCTGTAAAAGCGTCGACGTGGTGGGGGCCAGATTGTGCGGGCAAGCCTCCGGCACTTTGGGCAATACCAGCGCTACGTCAGACGACTTCGCAAGGGAACTTTCTGCAACCCCGGTGATAGAGATTACCGGCACTCCAAAACGCCGCGCATAGGCGAGAATGTCGGAAAGTTCCCGGGTTTCCCCTGACCAGCTAAGCAACAAGACAACGTCATTGCCCGCAATCATGCCTAGATCCCCGTGGGACGCTTCTGCTGCATGCACGAAATAGGCCGGCGTTCCGGTGGACGAAAACGTCGCCGCCAGTTTGCGACCAACCAGCCCGCTTTTGCCCACGCCTGCCACGATCAGACGGCCTTCCATGGCGTCAACCAGGTCCAGCGCGCGGTCGATAGCCCCTGGCAAAGGACCTGATTGCAGTGCGTCCGTCAGCGCGGCCAGACCAGTCGTGTCCGCAGTCATCACTTCCAGAACGGATTGTTTTCTATCAAACATGCGCGCAGGCCTAATCTGATGGGCGGTGCAAGGCAACCCGTGGGTCCGCGGCTATCAGTCCTTCGACGAAACCTTGCTCAGCGGCGAAGTCATGGGGCACCTGCGCTGCTGTTCGACTGCCCGACGCTGAAAGTGAGGCGAAGAAGTCAAACCCGTAGAGGTCGATCTGCACGGCACCGGACCGGGATACCAGATCCACCACCAGTGCGCCGGTACTCGGTGGCGAACCCAACTTATCGGCCAATGCCTGCCAATCCGCCACAGGATGGCGGTAAAAGCCGGCACGTTCCGCCAAACGCAGCCGTAAACGTTTGCGTGCATGGGTCATCCACAAAAGCCGATCCGGTGACAACTGGTTCAACAAACTTTCCGGTACCGGCATGCCTAGTGCGAGCCAGTCGGTGCGTTTGCCATGTGAAACAGAGCTCGGCATCGGCGCCTTGTGCATGCGCAAAACGATGTCATGGCCGTCAATGTCCGCGCCGTTTCGGCCGCTTTCCAGACTCCGTGCGTTGCCCACAATAGCGACGGTCTTAGTCGAAAGGCCGTCCAAAAGCCGTGTTTGAGGCAGGCTAAAGGATGTTATCGCCCGTTCACCTTGTAAGGCGACTTTAAGCCTGAACATCGCGGCGCTTATCATTCCCTCAACCCCAATTTCTCTGCAATCCGTGCAAAGAGATCTTGCGGATCGCCGGGATCAGGCAACGCTTCCGCCGCGCGGCGGGACAAATCGGCAGCTTGGTCAAACGCTTGTTCCATCGTGTTTGCCAAAGCGTCAGAATTTTCTGCCAGAACGTAAGCAGAGGCGTCTTCCAGCGTTCGGTACTCTGCCGCAAAATTGGCGGTGTGCGGCCCTGCTAAAACCGCGCTTCCCGCACGGATCGGCTCATACGGAGTGTGGCCACCAATATCGGGCGGCAGCGAACCGCCCACAAAACTAACGGACGCAAGACCGTAAAGCGACGGTTGCACCCCCAATGTGTCAACCACCACAACTTCATTGGGCGCAGGTGCTTGCTTGAGATCGGATAGGGGAACAGGTTTCAAACCCACCCGCCGAACCAGCTCCGCCACTTCTTGCAGCCGTCTGGGGTGGCGCAACGACAAAATAAGACGAGTTTCTGGCCGGGCCGCGCGTAGCTTGCCATATGCGCGCAGAATGTCCGCCTCTTCAGGCGGATGCGTTGATGCAGCCAACAGCGTTTGACCAGGCTCAAAAAAGGCAGCCAAGTGATCCGGTGGCTTTGGCAAGTCCACCATAGCCTTAAGGTTCCGGGTGGTTTCGATCCGCGCATGCGGGATGCCCAGCGCCTGCAAATTGGCCGTCGTCGCTGCGCTTTGGGCAAAGAAGTGGCCGAAATGGTCGAGACTGAGCGCGTCTTTGCCAACCCGCTTTACTAAGGTGAGGCTTTTGTCTGACAGGCGTGCATTCAAAAATATGGCAGGTGTTCCTGCGTCTGCAAGGGCAGCAAAACGGTTTGGCCAAAGCTCTGCTTCAACGTTGATGAACGCCACCGGACGCCAGGTATCGCAGAAACGTCTGACAACACGCGGCAGGTCCATCGGCGCAACCTGACCGATGGCGCCGACCTCTCGCCATTCTGCCAACACGGGCAAGGCACGTTCGTTATTAACCGTCACCAGCAACCGATGGGCCCGAAATTGTTCATTAAGGTAAGCCAACACCGGACGGATCGCGGTTAGCTCCCCTAACGATGCCGCATGCACCCAGATAACCGGCCCATTTGGCAGCGCAACAGTTGCGCGACCCATCCGGTTCATGGCCACGGCACGCGGGGTACGTCCCAACAGCACGGACAGCTGCGCCCAGACCGGCAGGAAAACCGATGCCACGGCGGTCAAGAACCGGATCAATAGATTTCCTTCCAACGCTTGTGCAGCCAGTACCACTGACCCGGATGTCTGTTGATCCATGCAGCGGTACGCGCGTTGTAGTCCGCCATCATGGTGACAGGGTCGCTGGGCGGGATAGGCGCCTCGAACGTGATATCCACTTCTGTCTTGCGGACACGCAAACCATAAGCAGGCACCAATGGCACCTTAAATTTCAGCGCCAATTCCGCCGGTGAAATAGTGGTCGACGTGGAATGCCCCAAAAACGGAATGTCCGGTCCGAATTGTTGATATTGGTCCGCCAATATCGCGAAAAATCCGCCCTTTTTGATATGGCGTACCATCTGAATTGCACCGGCGGACCCGCGGGGCACGATGGGCGTTCCGCCTTCGCGGATACCGGCCAGAAAGTGAGGCTCATAATAGGGATTGGAATTTTCCCGATAAACGGCACCGGTTTCCATCTCATTGGCTTTCAACCAATGGCGGATCGCCTCCCATTGGCCGAAATGGGCGCTTATGATTATGGCACCTTTGCCTGCCTCTTGCGCTAGGCGGAGCGCATCAAGCCCTGGGCCACTCGCAGAAAATCGCGCGACTTTGGTGGCGAAATCGCGGTTGTGCAGGATCTCTGTCAGGGTGCGGCCCATATTACGGCCCACTTGTCCTGCGATGGATGCCCGCTCCGTCGCCGACATGTCAGGGTAGACGCGGGATAGGCCCGCATCAACGCGGCGCCGGAACGGCGGCAGGTATCGTACGGCAAACCCGGTGACGGCCCCGGCCAAACGAGACCGCGCGTCAAAAGGCAGCAGCCGCGACAGGCTCAACAGCGCGGCCACGGGCAGATATTGGCAAAAATACCTAAACTTTGACGTGCCAAGGGCCATGACCGCCTTCTAGGCTGCACTGGCCCGCGATGCAATCGGGCCGGTGACGCTTGTTAAGGAAGCCTCAACCTGTAAGACATAGGCAACCAAGAACACCAAAAATCTGAGCAGCCAATGGACGGATCCGACCCCACCCTTACGGTGCTATCTCAAGTCTTTGGCTTTGACAGTTTTCGCGATGGGCAGGCCGAAGTTGTAGCAGCGGTCACGGCTGGTCAGGACACCTTAGTGATCATGCCAACCGGTGGTGGTAAGTCGCTGTGCTATCAGTTGCCAGCGCTGTGCCGGGACGGACTGACGGTTGTCATCAGCCCGTTGATCGCATTGATGCGCGACCAGGTTCGGGCATTGCGCGGCGCCGGGGTGGAGGCCGCCAGCCTGTCATCGGGCAATACCGAGGAAGAAACTGAGGAAGCCTTTCGCGCGATAGAAGATGGGCGGCTAAAGCTGCTGTATATCGCGCCGGAGCGGCTGAAAAATCCGGCGACCGCGATGATGTTAAGGCGGGCTGGCACAACGATGATCGCAGTGGATGAGGCCCATTGCGTCAGCCAATGGGGCCATGATTTCCGACCCGACTACCTACGGCTTGGTGCGTTGCGCAAAGATCTAGGCGTGCCACTTGTGGCGCTGACCGCTACGGCGGACGCAGAAACACGTGTTGAAATCGTGAACCGCCTGTTTGATGGCGCGCAACCCACGACGTTTCTGCATGGCTTCGACCGACCCAACTTACATCTTGCCTTTGCGCCCAAGAACCAACCGCGGCAGCAGCTTTTGTCTTTTGTCGCCGGGCGGCCAGGGCAATCGGGCATCGTTTACTGTTCCAGTCGAAATAAGTGTGAGACGCTGGCCCATGCTTTGCGGGACGAAGGTCATTCGGCGATCCATTACCACGCCGGTATGGAAAGTGATGACCGTCGCGTGGCAGAGACGCGGTTTCAACGCGAAGACGGTTTGATCGTTGTGGCCACGGTTGCCTTTGGCATGGGCATCGACAAACCAGACATCCGTTGGGTGGCCCACGCCGACCTGCCCAAATCCATCGAGTCTTACTATCAGGAAATCGGTCGCGCTGGCCGGGACGGGGCGCCATCAGATACCCTGACCCTTTACGGCGCGGACGACATCCGCCTGCGCCGCGCGCAAATCGACGAAGGCTTGGCACCGCCGGAGCGAAAAGAGGCCGACCACGCCCGGCTTAACGCATTGCTCGGTCTGGCGGAGGCTCGCCGCTGTCGCCGCAGGGTGTTGCTGCGGTATTTCGGGGATGAGGTCGATGGCTGCGACAACTGCGATCTTTGTTCCAATCCGCCAAGCGTCTTTGATGGGACAGACGCCGTGCGCAAGGCTCTTTCCGCTGCATTGCGCACCGGGGAATGGTTTGGCGCAGGCCATTTGATCGACGTGCTGACCGGCACCAAAACCGAAAAGGTCCGCGCGCGCAGCCATGATGACTTGCCCACATTTGGGGTCGGCGCAGAATTTGACAGGCGTCAGTGGCAGGCGATTTTCCGGCAGATGCTGGGCTACGACCTGTTTCGCCCAGACCCCGCCCGCCATGGTGCCTTGCGGATGACGCAGGCAGCGCGTCCAATCCTGCGCGGCGAAGAAAGTATTGAGTTGCGACAGGACACGATCACCCGTGGAAAGTCCCGCGACCGGCGTGTGAAAGCCATCGTTGGCGAAGAAGATGAACCGCTTTTTGCCGCGCTAAAATCAAAGCGCCGCGCATTGGCAGAGGCGATGAATGCACCGGCCTATGTGGTTTTCCCCGACGCCACCCTGATCGAGATGGCCAAAGCCCGGCCAGAAACGCTCGACGATTTCGCGCGTCTGCCCGGCGTCGGCGCAAAAAAGCTGGAACGCTATGGAAAGGTGTTTCTGGAGGTGATCAACGGCGCATCGCAAGAGCTTCACCCCGCGCGGCGAAAGCTTGCCGGTCGTCAATCAGGATCGGTTTTTGACCGCCTGCAAGCGGCACAGGTCCAGCTGGCAAAAGGGGAAAGCGGGTTTGACAAATACCTCAACTGTGACAGCGCTACTCTGGCCCGTGTGGCCGCGAAAAAACCCGGTTCCGTGACCGAGCTTGCGCAGATCGCCGGGGTCGGTGAATTAAAGGCCGAACGGTTTGGCGCGGCATTTCTGGAAGTTTTGGCAGAACCTTAACGTCCACCGGCATTCGCCCGCCTGTTGACCCGCGCCAAAATGACCTACTTCAAGTTGACCCCTTGGAACCTACAACGCAATTAGGTATCTCCCCACCGATCCTATGAGGGCCAACCGAAATCGAGGGAGACCCAGATGCTCGCCGTGCTGTCACCAGCCAAAAAGTTAGACTTTTCGCCTGTTGCAAATGACGTGATTGCGACCACGCCAGACTTTCAAGAAGACGCAAGCAAGTTAGCCCGCGCGGCCAACCGGCTGACAATTTCGGGCCTGCGTTCACTGATGAGCATCAGCCAGGATCTGGCCAAACTGAACAAGGCCCGGTTCAAGGAATTTTCTGACGCGTCCGATTACAGAAACTCAAAGCAAGCGATGCTGGCTTTCGCCGGGGATACCTACACGGGGTTGCAGGCAGAAAGCTTTGATGCTGACGATCGGGATTATGCCCAGGATCATCTACGCATTCTGTCCGGCCTTTACGGTGTGCTGCGCCCGCTTGATCGGATCCAGCCTTACCGACTGGAAATGGGATCGCGTTTGAAGACCCGAAAAGGCCCGACCCTTTATGCCTATTGGGGCGAACGCCTAGCCAAAGCGCTGGATGCCGTCACTGACGGTGCGCCGGTGGTTTGCCTGGCCAGCCAAGAGTATTTCAAGGCCGCCAATGAGCCTAAGATGGCATCGCCGGTGATCCATGTGGACTTCAAAGAAGAACGTGGCGAAGAACTGTCGATGATCAGCTTTTTCGCGAAACGCGCACGCGGCACCATGGCCAGATACATGATCACCAACCGCGTGGATCGGGCTGAAGGATTGAAAGATTTCAACTGGGACGGCTACCGTTTTCGGGCTGATCTTTCCAGCGACACACGCCTGACCTTTTCCCGCGCCGCAAGTTAAGCCGGGTCTTTCAGGCTTTCGTCGTAGGCAACCAATTCAACCGTGTTTCCTTCGGGATCCGTGGTGAAAACGCCGCGCCAACCGATCCAGCCAAAGTTCTCAATCCGATAGGGCTGCGCAATTTCGTCATACCAGGCAAGCGCTCTTGCCTGATCTGCGAAAGAAACCGTCAGCGCCAAATGGTGCAACGACGACCCCGCGCCCGCCACTACATCTTTTCCCACTGGATGCACTGCCCGCTGTGGTGCGTCAGCAGCAAAAAGCGCTAAGACCGTTGTATGGCCGCCAAATCCCGCGCCAATTTTGTAAAAGACAATTCCGGTCCGATGGTCACCCGTCATTCTTTCAAGGCCCAATAAGTCTTCGTAAAAAGCCATCATCGGGGCCAAATCTGCGCACCGAATGGCGATTTCACCCAATGCTTGGATCTTGAATGGCGGTATCTGTTTTGCTGACATCGACTAAATGCACCCGGCCTGATTGGTGCTGCCAAGTTGCGACATCATAGTGATTTTCTCAAACTCTTCGTGAGAAACTCGTTAATTTTACTTTTTCAACCAATGGTAGTTGACGCGGACGGCAACCACTGACTACTTGCAATTCATGTCTTTGCTTGCGTCCAATCGAAATTTCCGACTGCTGTTTTCAGCATCGGCAATTTCCAATTTGGGCGACGGCGTTTCGGCGTTGGCATTTCCATGGCTCGCCACGCTGATTACCAAAGATCCCACTTTGATCGCATTGGTCGCTGCCGCGACACGGTTGCCATGGCTTTTGTTTGCGCTGCCGGCGGGTGTTCTGACAGATCGTGCGGACCGGCGACGACTTATGATCATGGCCGATTTGCTGCGGCTTCTGCTGACGGCAGGTGTAATCGCCTTGATCGTTTCACTACCCGCTTTACCCCTGTCGGGGGAGCCAACGCTTTATATCGCAGGGCTTTGCGGGCTGGCGTTCTTGCTGGGCACGGCAGAGGTTGTTCGCGACAATGCGGCCCAAACCGCGCTTCCGTCTATCGTATCCAGCAGCAACCTGGAACGCGCCAACGGCCAGCTGTGGAGCGTGGAGCAAATCATGGGCTCTTTCGTGGGCCCACCGCTGGCCGGGGTGTTGATCGCCTACGCCGTACCTGCACCGTTTGCACTTGATGCAATCACCTTCGGCCTGGCCGCCTGGGCCGTCTGGATGATTGCGGTGCCACCGCGCGTCGCGCCCATTCGCAAGCCGATCCGCACTGAGATACGGGATGCGTTTACCTACCTATGGTCGAACATCTCCTTGAGAAGACTCGCGTTGATGCTTGGCGTGATCAACGCAATTGCAACCGCATCGCTGACCGTTTTGGTCCTCATCAGCCAAGAGGTTTTGGGGCTAAACGGGCTCTGGCATGGGGTGCTTTTGACGGCTGGTGCCGCCGGAGGGGTGGTCGGTGGGCTGGTTTGCCCTGCGATTGCAGCGCGGCTCGGCGCACAACGTTCCATCATGTTATCCCTGATGCTTTTCCCGATCCCCTTTCTGATGATCGCACTGACAAGTTCTGTCACCGTTGTGGCCATTGCCCTGTTTGCAGAAATGTTTGTGGCACTTTTGTGGAACGTAGTGACCGTCAGCTACCGTCAACGGCTTATCCCCGATGACATGCTGGGCCGCGTCAACAGCATCTACCGGTTTTTCGCTTGGGGCCTGATGCCTGTGGGCGCCTTGCTCGGTGGATGGGTTGTCAGCTTTGCGGAACCTGATGTCGGTCGCGAGGCCGCTTTGCGCCTGCCCTACTTTATCGGTTTTGGTGTCTCAATCGCCTTAGCCGCCTACGGATTGCTGCGCCTGCGGCTCAATCCAACGTAAAGGCATGAGGTAGAAGATCTGCAATTGTGTGGATCATATGATCACCAGACCGATTTGTGCAGATCACGGGAATATCGCTACCATATTCGTAAATCACTTGGCGGCAGATGCCGCAGGGTGTGATCATGGTGTCCGTATCGTTGGTCACGCAGACTGCTTTTAGCCCGGTTATTCCCTGACTCAACGCACTGGCAATCGCCGACCGTTCAGCGCAAATCGTCGCGCCGAAGCTAGCGTTTTCATGATTGGCGCCGCGCACGATGGACCCATCTTCCATCAACAGCGCAGCCCCCACGCGGAAGTCTGAATACTTGGCAGTTGCAAGGTCTTTGGCGGCCGTCGCTTCTGCAATCAGGGTCTGGATTGTCGCGTCGCTGAGTGTCATGCCTGAACCCTAGGCCGGCAACAACGTGATGACAATGGAAGACGAAACTGCACAGCGCACCGTGGCTTTTCTGGAGCGCGCGGAAGGTTTGAAAGACACCCTTCGGTCCGGATTTACCGCCACAGGACGCAGCGAAGATACAGCCAGCCATACCTGGCGGCTTTGTCTTTGGCTGGTTCTTTTTGGTGATCAGGTTGACGGGCTAGATCAGACGCGCGCCCTGCGTATGGCGGTGATCCACGATTTGGGCGAAGTAATCTCCGGTGATATCCCCGCAATCCATCAGGTAGGAGACAAGTCAGCTGAGGAGCGGGCGGACTTCGTTGCGCTTTTGGGCGATGTGGACGCCGCAGACGATCTACTTTCGCTCTGGGATGAATATGAAGCAGGCGAAACATTAGAGGCTCGGATCGTCAAAGGTCTCGATAAGCTGGAGACGATCTTGCAGCACAGCCAAGGGGACAACCCTTCTGATTTTGATTACGCCTTCAATCTGGATTACGGGGTTGGGCGCACGGACAAACATTCGCTGCTTCGCCAACTGCGCCAAATCG
>JBCCET010000065.1:0-23269 GCA_039030095.1 Pseudomonadota bacterium
CGACCGCCTCAACGCGACACCCAGAAAATGCCTGGGATGGAAGACACCGGCCGAGGTCTTCCGCGAAAAGATGATGGAAGAGGTGGGCCGATCCCCCTACCCTCGAAAGGAATAGGAGTCGCAGTTCAGGTATCGCTCACATCACTTTGGCAATTTCAGCGCCTGTCCAGTGGATTTGCTCTAGAACCAGCCGAGCCTTTTTTGCGGCGAGGGTTGAGGCGTTGGCGCGTTCCGGCGCATCTTTTGCCACCCAAACGCAGTCGTGCAAAATTGTTGCAGCTTGCAAGACAGCTTTATCGCCACCCTCAACCTCTGCAATCGTCGAAACGTTTTGCCAAACACGCAAAAGATGCGCCTGATCATGGGCGCCATCTTGGGCATCAAAGGCATAGGGTAGCAACGCTTGTGCCAGTTCTTGGTCTTGAAAAGAGGCGTGGAATTCCGGCAAAATAGGTGGCCTACTTCGGGACCAAATCATTGAAAAGAGATTCAACGGAATCTGAAACCTTGTAGAAGTCCCGCAAGGACGCATCAGCAAATCCGCGATCAATGACATGATCAATCAACGCGACGAGCGGATCCCAATAGCTACCGATGTTAAGGATCCAAATCGGTTTTTTGTGCAGCTTTAACTGCGCCCAAGTCAGCACTTCGAAGAATTCGTCTAGGGATCCGGCGCCGCCAGGCAAAACGACCACCACGTCAGAGTTCATGAACATTACCTTTTTACGCTCATGCATGGTTTCTGTCACCACAAACGATGTCAGATCGGATTTGCCGACCTCCCATTGGCGCAGGTGTTCCGGGATGACGCCAAATACATCCGCGCCAGCTTCTTGTGCGGTCCGGGCGACTTCTCCCATCAAACCCACATCACCAGCACCATAGACCAACCGCATTCCCCGCTGTGCAATGCCTTGCCCAAGCGCCTTCGCGGCGGCGGTGTAGGCGGGATCGTCTCCGTTGCGGGAGCCGCAATAGACGCAAATAGACAGAGGCGATGGGGTGGTCACGATTTTGGTACTTTGTGTTTAGGAGTATTTTACTGTAGCATTTCACGCACGGTTAGGAACCGAGAAACGATAAAAAATGGCCACAGACACGGGCGCGCAGATTTGGCTGGTTTTGGGCGGCGGCGTTGTTGTCGGTGCGCTCTTGACGGGGGTGTCGGTGACATATCTGAACCCCAGCGAACCTGCGCAAACGGTTGCGGCGATTGAAACGCCTGACAACTCCCAGGCTGAGACATCTCCGCAACAGGAACTCACGCTGACCCAAGAAACTGATGAGCAACCCATCGTGGCTGATGAAACCGTTCAAATCGAGTCTGATGAAGCGCAGGAGACGGTTGTGTTGGACACGCCAACGCAACAGGCGCCAAGCCTTGATGTGGTGCGTGTAGAAGGGGATGGATCGGCCTTGATCGCAGGCCTGGCAAAACCCCATTCCGCAATTGTAATCGAAATAGATGGCCGGCAGATCGACCGGGTTAAAGCGGATGCCAGCGGGTCTTTTGTGTCCTTTGCGTCGGTGCCCAAGATGGACAAGGCCCAGCCGCTGCGCGTGGCGAGCCTTGAGACAGGTCAGATGACCTATTCGGATCAGACAGTGCTGGTACTGCCCCCACGCCACCCGGCAGCGCAACCGGTTTTGGTGCTCGCAGATGTGGACGGCGCGCGCATGCTAAAGCCAGCCGAGCCGGAGCCTCAGGTGGAGGTGTCTGCGCCAGATACGCCCCTTGATCCAGCAGCAGGAAATCTGCGCCCACAAATCCGCGACCTGTCATTGGATACTATTTCGTATGACGACAGCGGGGATGTGGTGCTGACGGGGCTGGGCGCTGGCCAACAGTTTGTCCGCGTCTATGTCGACAACGCACCGCTTGAAACCAGGGTCGTTGCCGACGACGGCAATTGGCGGGTTGTGTTGCCAGATGTGGCGGCAGGGACCTATACCCTGCGCGTGGATCAGGTGAGTGCAACGGGCACGGTCATGGCCCGCGTGGAAAGCCCGTTTCGCCGCGTGGATCGCGCGGATGTGGTCGACCCCGGCGAAGGGCTGGTGACCATTCAACCTGGTCAAACGCTATGGGTTCTGGCGCAAGAGCGCTACGGCGACGGTTTCCAGTACGTGCAGATTTTTGAAGCCAACAAAGATCTCATCCGCGACGCAAACCTGATCTATCCGGGTCAGGTCTTCGACCTTCCCGCGAATTGATGGACCTCTAGAGGCGTCAGTTGGCGCTGATCATAACGCGGTTCTGCCAGATCCACTCCAAGTCCGTCAAATTTCTCCTGTCCGGAGTTCGAAGAACTTAAGAGCCTGCTATCAGGCACACATTCCGCCTCAGAATTTCTGCCACACAGTATAATCAAGGCGCTCATGCACCCGGCCGAGCAAAGTGGGTTTAGACAGGACTGGTCATCAGGCGCGACCGCTACTATGTACAGGCCCCCGGACATCGCAACTTCAATCACGCTTCAGGAGCTTCAGCCAGTGACGCAAGGCGCACCTAGCCAAGAAGAACTCAACCGCCGTTCCGGCTTGCGCACAGTGCGCAAGGTGATGCCATACCTTTGGCCAGCAGACGACCGGGATGTGCGTGTGCGGGTGGTTCTTGCCATGCTCGCTTTGGTCGCTGCACGGGCTGTCTCAGTCTACACTCCATTCCTTTACAAGGGCGCAGTAGACGCTTTGGCGCCGATAGCCGAAGGCGCCTCACCAGTCCTGATGCTGGGTCTGGGGGCTGTCGGTTTGACCGTAGCCTACGGTGTATTGCGGCTACTGTCGGTGGGGTTCAACCAACTTCGCGATGTGATTTTTGCAAAAGTTGGTCAGCGTGCCCTGCGTCGGCTTGCGCTGGAGACGTTCCAGCACATGCATGCCTTGTCCCTGCGCTATCACATCACGCGAAAAACCGGCGGGCTTAGCCGGATTATCGAGCGCGGCGTCAAAGGCGTGGATTTCTTGTTGCGCTACATGCTGTTTTCTATTGGTCCGCTGATCCTGGAACTGGGCATGATCGCTGCAGTGCTGTTTTTCGTGTTTGACTGGCGCTATCTGGCGGTCGTGGTTGTGACCATCGGCATCTATTTTTGGTTCACTTTTGCTGTCACCGAATGGCGGGTGAAAATCCGGCAGGAAATGAACAACCAGGACACGGACGCCAATCAAAAGGCCATCGACAGCCTGCTGAATTTTGAGACAGTCAAATACTTCAGCGCTGAATCCCGCGAAGCCGAACGCTACGACGTGTCGATGAAAGCCTATGAAGCTGCCGCCCTGAAAACGAGCTACTCGCTCGCGTTTTTGAATTTTGGTCAGTCGTTTTTGATCACAGGTGGGTTGGTCATCGTCATGGTGATCGCCGCAATCGGCGTGCAGAACGGCGACCTGACAGTGGGCGATTTTGTCATGGTAAACGCCTATATGATCCAGATCACGTTGCCGCTGAATTTCCTTGGCACGGTTTACCGGGAAGTGCGCCAAGCCCTCGTTGATATGGGGGAGATGTTCGATTTGCTGGAACAACCGGCGGAAGTGGTGGACAAACCTGACGCGAAAGCTGTGGCCGTCAGCGGCGGGCGCATTGAGTTTGATAATGTGGTTTTCGGCTATAACCAGGATCGGAAGATCCTGCACGGGCTGACGCTGACGGTCGAACCCGGTCAGACTGTGGCGGTGGTCGGTCCCAGCGGGTCTGGCAAATCCACAATCGGACGGCTTTTGTTCCGCTTTTACGATGTGGAGGGCGGTGCGATCCGGATTGACGGGCAAGACCTGCGCGACGTCACACAAACCTCGATCCACGAAGAAATCGGCATCGTCCCGCAAGACACTGTGCTGTTCAACGACACCGTTGGATACAACGTCGCCTATGGCCGGGAAGGCGCTTTAAAAGACGAGGTTGTGGCAGCGTCGAAGGCCGCAAAAATCCATGATTTCATTCATAGTCTACCAGAAGCTTATGAAACCACTGTTGGTGAGCGTGGGCTAAAACTGTCAGGCGGCGAAAAGCAGCGTGTCGGCATTGCGCGCACGCTTTTGAAGAACCCGCCGATCCTGTTGCTGGATGAGGCCACATCCGCGCTCGACACTGAAACAGAACGATCGATACAGGAATCCTTGCGTGACATGAGCCAGGGCCGGTCGGTCATCACCATCGCGCACCGGCTGTCCACAGTGGTTGATGCAGACAAGATTATCGTTCTTGAAAATGGTCTGGTGGCCGAACAGGGTACCCATGATGAGCTTTTGGCGCGCGACGGCCGCTACGCTCATATGTGGCATAGCCAGCAGGCGGAAGAACAGGAAGACGCAGAAGCTTCAGCTTAGCAGACGCTTACACAAACACCAAAAATAGCCTTAGCAATAAACCCGATCCAATTTCCAAAATGATTATGACGATGGTTGCAACTGTGCCGGCTACGATTTTTCTTAAGTAGGTGTTGGAAATCAAAAACCGTTCTTCGAAAAGACTTTCAAACCAATTGGCAAACATGATTAGGACAATCACGAAGACAAAAATCAGTGCTAGGTCAAAACGGTAACGCAACCAAGTGATCAAGGCGGCGGTTGCAAAGCAGATCACTAAGACCTACATGGCGGAAACCTCCGCCAACCTGTTTGAATTTGTCAGATTGCCGACATAACGCCGCTTCCAACGTGCGCGGAGCCAGATGTAAGTCGCGGCCAGAACGTGGCAGAATAGATCGGCATATGTACCTGCGCCGATCACCTAACCGCTTCAATCGGACCCTTCGCGCGGGCATTAATGAATTGATCCAGATATGGGTCGCCGGATGCATCCATATCTGCCACTGGCCCGGTCCATTGGACCTTGCCGTCGTGCAGCATCGCAACTTGATCGGCGATGGCACGGACCGATGACATGTCGTGGGTGATGGTCATAGCCGTCACGCCCATCTCAACGACAATTTCGCGGATCAACTCGTTGATCACGCCCGACATTATCGGGTCGAGACCCGTTGTCGGCTCATCGAAAAAGATGATGCGCGGTTCTGCTGCAATGGCGCGCGCCAGGCCGACGCGCTTTTGCATGCCGCCCGAAAGTTCAGCGGGGAAAAGGTCCGCGACTTCTGGCTTCAAACCTACGCGGCGAAGTTTCTCGATAGCGATCTCTCGCGCTTCTGCCTTTGGCCGCTTAAGCGAGCCGCGCAGGAGGCGGAAGGCCACGTTTTGCCAGACCGAGAGCGAGTCAAACAAGGCGCCACCTTGAAACAGCATCCCGAATTGCGCCAGAAATGCATCCCGATCGCCTTTGGTGGCGTCTTTACCATCGACGGTTATGCTGCCTCGATCAGGCGATACCAGCCCGAGTACACATTTGATCGTCACCGATTTACCCGTGCCTGATCCGCCGATAATGACCATCGACTGTCCTTCACCCACTGTCAGATCCACACCACGCAAGACGTGGTTGGGGCCGAAAGACTTGTGGACATCTGAAAGCGTGATCATGGGATAATAGCCCAAGTGTTTCCGACGAAAAGTTGTCGTGTGGCTTTGGCGGAAAAACGGTTCATGACGTGAAAAACACCTCTGTTAGGATGTAGTTCGACGCCAGGATCAGCACGCTTGCGCTGACCACGGCGTTGGTCGTCGCCCGGCCCACGCCTTGGGCGCCTCGGCCAGAGTTGTAACCGTGGTAACATCCCATCAGGGCCACAATGAAACCGAATGCAGCGGCTTTCACCAGCCCGCTGGCCACATCGCCGAATTCGAGGAAATCCCAGGTGTTGTTTATGTAGGTGGCTGAATTGAAGCTGAGCCGCTGGGTGCCCACCAAAAAGCCGCCGAATATCCCGATCACATCACCTATGAAGGCCAAAATCGGCATGGCGATCGTCGCCGCAGCGATCCGCGGCACAACAAGGTATTTGAACGGATTGGTCGACAGGGTGGTCAGCGCATCGATTTGTTCCGTCACGCGCATGGTGCCAAGTTCTGCCGCTATGGACGACGACACCCGGCCAGCAACCATCAGCCCGCCAAGCACAGGGCCAAGCTCGCGCACCATGGCAATGGCGACCACCGTGGGGACCACTGCTTCGGCGTTAAACCGCGCGCCACCGGAATAGATTTGCAAAGCAAGCGCGCCGCCAGTGAAGAGGGCTGTCAGCCCGACGACCGGCAAAGAGAAATACCCGATCTGCAAAAGTTGTTGGCCAAATTCGCGGAAATAGAACGGCGGGCGCATTAAGTGGCTCACCGACAGGGCCGCAAAGATCACGATCCGCCCAATCGCTGCGCAAAGCCCGATCACGGAACGCCCGATTGAAGCGAGGAAATCTAATGG
Source organism: Pseudomonadota bacterium (assembly GCA_039030095.1). Lineage (GTDB taxonomy): Bacteria > Pseudomonadota > Alphaproteobacteria > Rhodobacterales > Rhodobacteraceae > Amylibacter. The sequence goes on from JBCCET010000065.1 coordinate 6,320, forward strand.
CCAGCTTATCATCATGCGCCCTTGTAGTGCCGGGCGTAGCGGGCGCCAAGGCTTGTCAGCAGCTCATACCCAATGGTTCCAGCGGCATCGGCCAACACGTCCACACCTTGGCGCGCGTTCAAAATGGTCAGGCTGCCGGGCACCGTGTCGAGATCGGTGACATCCACAGTGATTAGATCCATGCTGACGCGGCCAATCAGCGGGCAGGGCGTGTTCCCCGCAAAAAGGCTGATCTGACCGGCGCCAATCCCGCGCAAAAGACCGTCTGCATATCCCGCAGCGACGGTTGCAACCGTGCCGTCACGTTGCGCTACCCAAGATGCGCCGTACCCAACACTTTCACCTGCTGTGACCGCACGAGTTTGAATTATTGGGAGGTCCAGCGTCACCACAGGTGTGGCCTCCGCAAAGGGCTGACCGCCGTAAAGTCCGACGCCCGGGCGGGTAAGGTCAAAGTGGTAGTCCTTGCCCAACAAAACACCGCCGGTGGCGGCCAAAGATCGGGGCGCGTCGAGCGTGTCAGTCAATTCCCGAAAGGTCCGTAACTGGGCCGCATTCTGTGGATGGTCCGGTTCATCCGCGCAGGCGAGGTGGGACATCACCAGTTTTGGCCCGCGCGCTGTGATTTCATCGCGCAGGGATGCGAACTCAGCCGGTTCCAGACCAAGCCGGTTCATGCCGGTATCCAGTTGCACCCCAAAAGGCAGATCGGTGTCGAGGAAGTTTTGCGCTTGGGCCGGCGAGTTTATTAGCGGGATCAACGCGTGTTCCAGGATCAGCGGTGCGTCACCGGGGCAGGGGCCGGAAAAGACAAAGATGTCAGGCGCAGCCCCCACAAACTGACGCAGGATCGCGCCTTCTTCCGCTGCGGCCACAAAGAAGGTTTGTACGCCCTCGCGCATTAGCCGTTTTGCAACTGTCGGTGCGTGGCAACCATAGCCGTCGGCCTTCACGACAGCCGCAGTAGTTGCACCTGACATCGCATCCAACGCTCGCCAGTTGGCGGCGATGGCGTCTAGGTCAATCGAGAGGCTGCCTGTGGTCATGACTGCGGTGAGTGGGCGACGCTGGCCAGCCCGTCAAGTGAAAAGCTGCTATTCTACTGTGACCGATTTAGCCAGGTTGCGCGGCTGGTCCACATCCGTGCCTTTGCTGACAGCGGTATGGTAGGCCAACTGTTGGGCAGGAACGGCATATATGATCGGTGCGATCTCTGCCGGGACAGTAGGCATGATGATGGTATTCCAAGTGCCATCGCCTGCCTCACGCGCGCCCTCGGCATCTGTGATCAGGATGATGCGCCCGCCACGGGCCATGACCTCTTGCATGTTGCTGACGGTTTTATCGAAGAGCGCGTCAGAAGGCGCCAGGACGACCACCGGCATATGTTCGTCCACCAGTGCTATCGGGCCGTGCTTTAGCTCACCACTGGCGTAACCTTCGGCATGAATATAGCTGATTTCCTTGAGTTTCAGGGCCCCTTCCAGGGCAAGCGGGTACATCTGTCCGCGTCCTAGGAACAAGGCATCGCGGGCCTGGGCCAGTTCAAGGCACGTGGTTTTGATCGCGTTTTCCTGTTCAAGTGCTGAGTTCAAGATCCCCGGCACCGATTGCAGCGCTGCATTTAACTCCGCCGCGCGGTCAACGTCGATGAAACCGCGTTGTTCTGCGGCCTTTATCGCCAAGGCAAGCAACACCGCCAGTTGGCATGTGAAAGCCTTGGTGGATGCAACGCCAATTTCCGTGCCTGCCATGATGGGTAAAGACACATCACATGCCCGACTGATGGAGCTTTCGGCAACATTCACAACCGCGACGGTTTTTTCCACCTTTTCAGCGGCATAGTGCAACGCGGCGAGCGTATCTGCCGTCTCACCCGACTGGCTGACAAAAACCGCAAAAGACCGTTCCGGCATGGGCGGCTCCCGATAGCGAAATTCGGACGCGATATCGACTTCCACCGGCAGTCTGGCCAGTGTTTCGAACCAGTATTTTGCAACCATACATGCCAGATATGCCGTGCCGCAGGCCACCATTGTGACCCGATCCAGGTTCGTGAAATCCAGGTCTGCATGGGGTGGCTGGGCGTTGTCACCCGTGGCGGTATAAGCGCGCACAGCCTCTGCCAGAACGGCGGGTTGTTCGGCTATTTCTTTGGCCATGAAGTGTTTATGCAAACCCTTTTCGACGGTCAAAGCGCCTTGGGTAATCTCTCGCAATTCGCGGTTGGCTCGCGCTCCGTTTGCGTCGGTGATGTCTGCACCTGCGCGGGTGACCACGGCGAAATCGCCGTCTTCGAGGTACGTAACCCGGTTGGTCATAGGCGCAAGCGCCAGCGCGTCGGAGCCGACAAACATCTCTCCGTCGCCGTGCCCGATTGCCAGGGGGGATCCTTTCCGGGCGGCCACTAGCAGATCGTCTTGGCCATCAAAAAGGAACAAGAGCGCATAGGCGCCTTCCAATTCAGCCACCGTTTTGCGGGCGGCCTCCACTGGCGCGTCCCCTGCCGCCAAATAAGTTTCGCAGAGTTTCACGACGGTTTCTGTGTCGGTTTCTGTGTCAAACTGCATCCCATCGGCGCTGAGGCGTTCACGCAAATGGCGAAAATTCTCGATGATCCCGTTGTGGACCACTGCAACGGGCCCGGCACGATGGGGATGGGCGTTTTGCACCGTGGGCGCGCCGTGGGTCGCCCAGCGGGTGTGGCCGATCCCGGCCTTGCCACGTATCGGGTCGTGGACCAACAGGTCCGACAGGTTGACCAGTTTGCCGACGGCACGTCGGCGGCCCAGTTTGCCGCCTTCCACGGTGGCAATCCCGGCACTGTCATAGCCGCGATATTCCAAACGTCGCAGCCCGTCCATAAGGATGGGGGCTGCCTCATGATCGCCCAGGATGCCTACGATGCCGCACATGTCAGTGTCCTTTCTTGGCTGCTTTCGCAGCGCGTAGCCGGTCCATCAGCCGTTTGGCGAGACCAGGCTTGGTTTCTTGGCGTGCCCGCGAAAGGCCAAGCGCCTCATCCGGTACATCTGACGTGATCACGGAGCCGGAGCCTGTCATCGCGTCAACGCCCACGCGCACGGGTGCGACCAAAGCAGTGTTTGACCCAATGAAAGCCCGCGCGCCGATGTGGGTGTGGTGTTTGAAAACCCCGTCATAGTTACAGGTGATTGTACCCGCGCCGATATTTGCGGCCTCGCCCACAGTCGCGTCGCCCACGTAAGACAGATGATTGACCTTGGCGCCTTCGCCGATGGTGGCCTCTTTGATTTCCACAAAGTTGCCGATCCGCGCGCCGTCCCCGATCTCTGCACCCGGGCGCAGACGCGTGTAGGGGCCGACCACGGCGTGTTGGCTCACGTGGCACCCCTCCAGATGGGAAAACGCCCTAATATGGACGCCGGATTCAACAGTCACGCCGGGGCCAAACACCACGTTGGGTTCGATCATCACATCGCGCCCGATATAGGTATCGCGGGCGAAGAAAACGGTTTCCGGTGCGGTCAGTGTCACACCGTTGTGCATCGCCTTTGCCCGCTTTTGGGCCTGAAATGCGGTTTCTGCAGCGGCCAAATCGGCGCGGGAGTTGACGCCCAGTGTCTCTTCTTCCGAACAGGTGATGACCGCCGCGCCAAGGCCAGCCTTGCGGGCTTCGGCCACGATATCGGTCAGATAGTATTCGCCGCTGGCATTGTCGGTGCTCAACCGACTTATCATGGTGAACATCGTTGCTGCAGACGCAGCCATGATACCTGAATTGCAAAGCGAGATGGCCAATTCGTCAGGGGAGGCGTCTTTAGCCTCTACAATGGCCAGCAAGCTGCCGTCCTCTGCGCATTTTAATCGCCCGTAACGTCCTGGATCGGCTGCTTCAAACCCTAAAACCACGACGTCTGCACCGTTGGCACGCGCGTCCATAACAGCGCGCAAAGTGTCTTCTTTGACAAAAGGTGTGTCGCCGAAAAGCACGATTACGTCGCCGTCAAAATCGGCGAGGGCGTCGCGGGCCTGATCCACGGCGTGACCGGTGCCCAGTTGTTCAGCCTGATTGGCAATCACTGCGGTCTCGGTATGTGCGTGCGCAGCTTTTGTCACAGCTTCCCCACCATGGCCGGTGACCACAATCATGTGGTCCGGTTCAATGGCGGCAGCGCTGTCCATCGCATGATGCAGCATCGGCGCCTGACCCAACGGGTGCAGAACTTTCGGCAGGTCAGACAGCATCCGAGTGCCGCGCCCCGCGGCCAAAATGATGACGGCGATTGACATGAGTGCCCCTTTTTTCCGCCGTGTTAACGAACTTCCCCTGCGCCCGAAAGGGGCGGGCGGCTCACGAAGGGTTTCACGCAGTTGCAGGATGTGTCAGTGGGGACGCATGGCTTGCATTGTCTTTGATCTCGACGGAACCCTGGCGGACACCAGCGCCGACCTAATCGCCGCAGCGAACCACTGTTTTGAGTTGCGAGGCTTGGGCCCGCTGCTGGATCCGGTGGCTGACGCTTTGGTTGCGTTTCATGGCGGGCGGGCCATGTTGAACGCCGGTCTTAAACGACATTTTGGAGCTGCAGATGCAGCGATGGTAGAGGATGACTACCCAAAGCTGTTGGATTTTTATGGCCGAAACATAGACGTCCACACGGTTCTTTACCCAGGAGTTGAGGCCGCACTCGACCGTCTAAACTCGGCGGGCCACACCCTTGGGGTATGCACCAACAAACCAGAGGCATTGGCCGAGGTCTTGTTGACGCGCTTGGGGTTGCGCGACCTTTTCGCGGCCATGTTGGGTGCGGACACATTGCCGGTGCGCAAACCTGACCCGGAACATTTGTGGCAGACCATCGACCGCTGCGGAGGGCGGCGTGACGATGCTGTTTTGATCGGCGACACAATCACCGACCGTGGCGCGGCACAGAACGCGGGCGTGCCGTGTGTGCTGGTGACCTTCGGGCCGGAAGGCGAGGGTGTGCGCGCGATGGAACCGGAAGGGCTCCTGCCGCATTACGACCAGATTGAAACCGTTTTGGCCCAGGTTTTGTAAGGCTTGATACATCAACTTTGAGCACGACCGAACTAGGGTGCCTTCCCTGATCCGAATGATGCCTAACATGGTGTAAATCTTGACTCGTCTTGCGTGACGCGTCGTGTAAGACGCGTCATATATGCAAGGTTGGTGTCTTGTATCGCATTGAAATTAATAATTTTTAGGTTTTAGTTAAGGGCAAGATTCAAGAGCCAAAAGTCGCTAAATGTGCCCAAATGCAACTGACATATCTTAAGGCGCCGCACTTACGGCATCTAACAACTCACCCAGATCCGTTTGATCAAGGCGATCCACGGCGCCTTCGATCCGCGCTGCCCGCGCCTCGCCTAACAACGGGTCCGCATAGGTGTGGAACTTCGCCCGCAGCTCCGCGGGCGTCGGTGGATTTTCAGCCGTCCAACGCGGGCTGGTCGTGTCAGAGGAGACGACGCGACCATCGCGCAAGTGCAGCTTCACCTTGGCATGGCGCTGTATCGGGAAGCTGCGATTGAACTCCTCATTTTCGACCATCTGCAGACCCTTGGAAAGCCGTTGAACTTCCGGGTCGTGGAACGCTTCAGGCGAAACCTCCCAAAGACCAACTGTGCCACGCACAAGAGCAACGGCGCAGGGATACGAGGTTGAATATTGCGCTTCTTCTGTTGTTTTTGGATCGTTGGTGGCCAGCCGTACAGCCTCATGAAAAGTGCCGACCTCAATGTGATCCACGTCGTGGCTTGATAAACCGTACTCAGTTGCCAATGCTAAAACGCCTTCAACCGGTGCTTGGGCCCAGCGGCAGATGGGGTAAGGCTTGAAATATTGTTCCAAGATGATCGACCGCGATTCCATATCTTGAAAGTAAGGCGCGGCTTGCTCGCCTTCGGCCGTGATCGCCGGTGCGCCGGTAAAACCAGCCTGTGCCAGATAAGCGGCCGTCACCCCAGCCATTGAGCCGTAGCCTGAGCCGTCTTTGAGCATCGTCGGATGGTCAATGCAGCGCATCATTTGGCTGCGCGGGCCGTGATATTCAGCGATTCCCATGGCATGGCGGGCTTGATCCCGGGTCAGGCCGAGGACCCGCGCCGCGCAGGCGGCGGCTCCAACAGCCACCCATGCGCCGGAAGTATGGTAGTCCGGCACAGTCCCATGCAATGCGTCGCCGAGCCGCCCCGTGACCTCATACCCTGCCGCCAGCGTGGCCAGAAAATCCGCGCCAGATAGGGCGCCTTCTGCTTGAGCAACTGCCAGAACGGCAGGCATCAACCCGCACCCGATGTGACCCTTGACCGGGTTCCAGCCGTCGTGCGCATCAACGCTGTCAATTGTCATGCCATGTGCCAGCGCGACGCCCGCCGGAGATGCAGACCTTCCGTCGAACGGAATATGCGCCTGCACGGCTCCGCCCATATGCCCTGCCACGTGGTTTCGGATTATCCGTGATAGCGTGGTGCCTGAGCCAACTATCCCAGTCGCCAGCAAATCCAGCAGGCACAGCTTCACGCGTTCCTGCACTGCTGGGTCCAACGCGTCCCAGCGCGCAGAATAGAGGTAGTCCAACACATCTGTCATACGGTCAGTCTTTCGCATTCCCCAAACTGCCGCTTGGCGTTTTGCGACATGGACTTGCCAGGCTTGCTCTTTTGTCGCTGCGGAACCAAAAAACTGGATAAGGAGACCTGCGATGACAAATTTCACTGGCAATTTTACCCAGCAAGAGCCGCTGCCCGAAGCCGCAATCGACGCAGCCCTGCGCGTCATGCGCCACGGTCGCTTGCACCGCTACAACGTGGTCGAAGGGGAACAGTCGGAAACTGCTGCGCTGGAGGTGGAGTTCGCGGCCAAAGTAGGTTCCAAATATTGCCTGGCCGTGGCCTCAGGTGGGTACGCTCTGGCCGCTGCTTTGCGCGCGCTGGGCGTGAAGCCGGGTGAGAAGGTCCTGACCAATGCATTCACACTGGCGCCGGTGCCTGGCGCCATTGCAAACGTCGGCGCGGAGCCGGTGTTTGTGGAGGTGACGGATGATCTGGTCATGGATTTGGCGGATCTGGAAGCAAAGATTGCGACCAGTGATGCGAAGGTGCTGATGCTAAGCCATATGCGCGGACATATCTGTGACATGGATCGGCTGATGGCCATCTGTGACGCGGCAGGGGTGAGTGTGGTGGAAGACTGCGCGCACACCATGGGTGCGGCTTGGGGCGGGGTTCAAAGCGGGCGTCATGGCATAGTGGGTTGTTATTCAACCCAAACTTTCAAGCACATCAATTCCGGCGAAGGTGGGTTGATCGTGACCGACGACGCAGAATTGATGGCCCGCACGATCATGCTGTCAGGGTCTTATATGCTCTACGAACGGCACGAGGCGGCACCAGAGCCGGAGGTTTTTGAAACTATCCGGCTGGAGACGCCAAACTGCTCTGGCCGGATGGACAACTTGCGGGCTGCGATCCTGCGACCTCAACTGGCAGATCTGGATCGGCAGGCGGAACGCTGGAACGCGCTTTACCAGCGAATGGATGCAGGTCTTGCCGCCACGCCGGGGCTGCGCCTTATCCCACGCCCGGCGGCAGAGGCTTATGTGATGTCGTCATTTCAGTTTTTATGCCCCGATTTTTCCGGTGATCAAATGGAAGCCATAGTGGCCCGCTGTGCGGCGCGCGGGGTGGAACTAAAGTGGTTTGGTGCCGATCAGCCGAAAGGTTTCACCAGTCGCCACGACAGTTGGCAATATGCGCCTGCTCAATCCTTGCCGCAGACCGACAAAGTGCTGGCTGGACTCCTAGACATGCGCTTGCCATTGACGTTTTCGCTGGCGGACATCGACACAATCACCGCCATTATCCGCGAAGAGGTGGGCGCCGTGCATCAATTGGGCGCGGTTGCATAAGCCCGGCCAGCGCCCTATTTTGACAGTTGGGGCGCGATGTGGGGGTTTTTGACCCAAGCCTCACCATGCGCGCATGATGCCAAATCCAAAACCCCAAACCACCGTCTGCGTGCGCATACTCGCGACGTCTGATCTACACTGCGCTTTGCTGCCTTGGGATTATTTCACGGATAGGCAGCTGGACGGGCAGGGATTGGTGCAACTGGCTCCTCTTATCCGGCAACTGCGGGAAGAAGCGTCTAACACTATGCTTTTTGACAACGGTGATTTGTTACAAGGCAATCCTTTGGCTGACACAGCCGCCTCCGCAGGTTTCAGCGGCGACCATCCTATGCTGGCGGCGATGCAGGCGTTGGAATACGACGCAGTCGCCCTTGGAAACCACGAATTTGACTACGGATTGGAGTTTTTGGAAAAGGCCATCCGCCAGGCTGATTTTCCCATGCTTTGTGCGAATCTGACATCGTCGGATGGTAGTTTTCCGTTCACGCCAGAGGTGCTCTTACCACGCCGACTTAAAGATCAAGACGGTGAAAATCATGAGATCCGGATAGGCGTCACAGCTGTCTTGCCGCGATTGGTAGAACATTGGAATGCTGAGGCGTTGGACGACAAAATTTTGGCCCTGCCTATGGTCAGCGCCGCGCAAGCCGCAGTGTCGCGGCTCCGTAGAGCCGGGGCTGATTTGGTTGTCTTACTAGGCCATACGGGCCTAGCGATGAACCGCTCTGATCTGGCTGATGAACATGCCGCAGAGGCACTGGCGCTGCGGTCCGGTGCGGACGTCGTGATTAGCGGGCACAGCCACAGAAAGTTCCCAGAACCCGGCGGGCAGGGAACTATCTCCGGCGTTCCTTTGGTGAACCCCGGTGCCTTTGGAAGCCACATAGGGGTAATTGACCTGAAACTGATCAAAGCTGCCGCGCGTTGGCAAGTTGCGGCTGAACCCGGTGTATTGGTGCCAAATCCAGGGCAGGATGCCGATCCGGTGCTGGAAAACCTGGTGGCCCCTGCGCACCAGGCTACGCAAGATTTGGTGAATGAACCGCTTGGCCGCGTCAACCATCCTGTTCACAGCCATTTCGCGATGATCCAGCCCGACATGGTAACGGCTCTTGTGCAGGCTGCCCAAACTGATTGGATGCGTCGGCAATTAAGGGGCTCCCGGTGGGAAGACTGGCCTATTTTGTGCGCTGCCGCGCCTTACAAGGTGGGTGGGCTTGGCGGGCCGGATAACTACACAGACTTACCAGTAGGGTGGCTGACAATGCGCCATGTCAGCGACATCTGCCCGTTTCCAGATACTGCCGCCGCGATTGAGGTGACCGGCGCGGACATCCGTGCCTGGTTGGAAAAATCAGCAAGCGTGTTTCGCCGTTTTGCACCACTGCGCACCGATCAGCCGCTTTTTAATCCCGATTGGGCGAGTTACCTTTTCGACGTGATTTCAGACCTTTCCTGGGAAATCGACTTGACCGGTCTGACACACTTTCAACCGGATGGTGGTTTGGATCACGGCTGCTCAGGCCGTATCCGAAACCTGTGCTATCGCGGAGCGCCACTGCAGGAATCCGCGCGCTTTGTGCTGGCCACCACCAGCTACCGGGTCGGCGGTGGCGGGCAATTCCCGGTGGCGTCTCGCGCGCGCCGCGTGCCGCTTCCCCGCCGCGCTCTGCGCGACATCGTTGCAGACTATGTCCGTGGCCGCGATCCGCTGGATATTTGCCCAAGTGCCCATTGGCGCTTTTCCGATTTGTCAGGCGCGCGCGCGACGTTTCTGACCAGTCCGACCGCTGATCCGAAAGAGTGCCCCGCAGCAGAACGGGAAGGCGTCATCCCCAGTGGCTTTGTCAGTTATCGCCTGCCTCTTTGATTCCGCGTGCATTTGAAAACTCAAGACTTGCAATCCGGGCGGTTCGCGCGGACCATTTCCATGTTGCGACTGGACATTGGTGTTGACCCAGTCTAAGTAATTGAACGTTCGTTCACTTAACCGAAAGGCGATCCAAAGATGTTTACCCATTCGATGAATTTTGCCTGTGGCGAAGATATTGAGGCGTTGCGCAATATGGTGCACCGCTGGGCGCAAGACCGGGTTGCGCCTATGGCCGACGAGATTGACCGCTCCAACAGTTTCCCGATGGAGCTTTGGAAAGAAATGGGGGACCTCGGCCTTTTAGGGATCACGGTGGATGAGGAATATGGTGGCGCAAACATGGGCTATTTGGCCCATACCGTGGCAGTGGAGGAGGTCGCGCGGGCTTCTGCCTCCGTCTCTCTTAGCTACGGGGCGCATTCAAACCTCTGTGTCAATCAGATCAAGATAAACGGCACGCCGGAGCAAAAGGCGAAGTACCTGCCGCGACTGATTTCCGGTGACCATGTGGGCGCCCTTGCGATGTCAGAGCCGTCCGCCGGATCCGACGTGGTGTCGATGAAATTGCGCGCTGAAAAGCGTAACGACCGCTACGTTCTTAACGGTAACAAATATTGGATTACCAACGGACCCGATGCCGATACGCTGGTGGTTTATGCCAAGACCGACCCGGACGCAGGGCCGCGCGGCATGACCGCATTCCTGATCGAAAAAGAGATGAAGGGCTTTTCCACCGGTCCGCATTTCGACAAACTCGGCATGCGCGGGTCGAACACGGCAGAGCTGATTTTTGACGACTGCGAAGTGCCGTTTGAGAATGTCCTGGGTGAAGAAGGACAGGGTGCTGCGGTGCTGATGTCAGGGCTCGACTATGAACGGGTTGTGCTGTCCGGCATTGGCGTGGGTATCATGCATGCCGTACTCGATCACATCATGCCCTACATGGTTGAGCGCAAACAATTCGGCCAGTCCATCGGCAACTTCCAACTGATGCAAGGCAAGATCGCGGATATCTATGCAGCCATGAACTCCTCTCGCGCGTATGTCTATGCTGTTGCGGGTGCCTGCGACCGGGGCGAGGTCACGCGCCAGGATGCGGCGGCCTGTGTTCTCTATGCCTCCGAGCAAGGCATGCAGGTGGCACTGCAAGGCGTGCAGGCCATGGGTGGCGCCGGCTTTTTGAACGACAGTCCGCTGAGCCGTATTTTCCGAGATGCCAAGTTGATGGAGATCGGCGCTGGCACATCTGAAATTCGCCGTATGCTGTGCGGACGAGAATTGATGAAACTGCAGGGCGGCTGATGGGGCGAACGTTCCCCATTGCAATTGCCATGGTTGCCGCTCTTGCGGTGGGCCTTTGGTTTGCATTGTGGACTTGGCCAATGGATGAAACGGACCTGATAAACCGTTTTGCGGCGCAATACAGTCGCGACACCGGCAACGCCGCCACAGATTGCGTAGCGCGTCCTGCTGATGTCGCGGAGTTGAAGCTTTACGTTATTTGTCGCCCAGAAGCAGGAGCGGCACAGGTTTATCTGGTCAACCACCGGGGTAAGCGGGTTAACTTGCCCTCGCTTGAAGCGATTTTGAAGGAAGAAGTATGATGAAGCAGCTTTTTGCAGCCATGGCGGTACTCTTTATGGCCGGCCCAGCAGCAGCAGATGATTTCCGTGGCGGCGTCGTCACCTGCCTGTCGACCATGCAGACAGACGAAGAATGGGCCGCCTGTCGGGCGACCATGTTTTCCCGATGCCCAACGGAAACTGTTGGATCGCCCGAGCATGTGGCCTGTCTGACGGAAGAATCGAAGGGTTGGGAAGAGTATCTGGACGTCCGCAACGATGCGCTGGTCGGAAAATTGGCAAGTGCCGCACAGGTTGAACTTGCGAACTTGCGTGGGCAATGGCGCGGCTACGTGGCCAACAAATGCTCTGCCGTGGCAGCCAGCAATCCCGACGTGGGGGAAGCCGCGCAGCTTGGATGTCAGATCAGTGAGATTGCGGGATTTGCGGCAGAGCTTGCCTATTGCGAGGCTGGATTTTCCAAAGAACCTTATTGTGTGTTGAAGGAATAACCCTGTGATACGCTTTGCTTTTGCCTTGGTTGTCTGCGCAACGCCTGTTGCGGCCCAGGATGTGACGTTTTCGCCGGTGCATACGCAGGCGTGCCTGGATGAAGCGGTCGGGCTGGAAGAACGCACGCAATGTGTCGGCGCGTCGACAACGCAATGTATGGAAATGACGCCGGGGGGGTATTCCACAGCGGGTGAAGCTGGCTGTGTTTCAGCGGAGCTAGATTGGTGGGACGCCCGCCTGAACACCAACTACAAGGCGGCACAGGCAAAAGCCAAAGCGCTCGACGCCGATCAGATGGGGTCAACGACAGATGTGTCCGTGGCCACCAGCCTGCGCGATATGCAGCGTGCCTGGATCACTTATCGCGATGCTAAATGTACCTATGCGCGGTCGCAGTGGGGCGGCGGCACTGGCGGCGGTCCAGCGCAGCTTTGGTGCATGCTCTATGAAACCGCCGCTCAAGCTGGCGATCTGGCTCTGGAGGACGGTTAAACCATGGGCTTGCCTGATAAAAAACCACTCGATGCCGTAACCGAGGCGCTGGACCGTCAGCGCGCTTATGAGGCGCGGCGTCCCACGCGACTGGGGCGCGGGGCAGAGGCATTAACAGCACCCCTGGGGGCAGTCCTGTCAAAAGTGGTGCCGCCAGAGTGGGTGTTGCGCGGCTTGGAGATGAGCGATCAGGCCGCCGGGTGGACCGTGCCCAAAATGGACCATGATCGCGACACTCTGGAAGACTGCCAGGCGGCAGCCCTGCGGGTGCAAGGTTGGGCGCAGGGGCTGAACGCATCCAGCGGGCTTGCAGCCGGGCTTGTTGGCGGCGCAGGGCTAGCCGTGGATATTCCTGCAACACTGGCATTGGCTGCGCGCAACGTTCGAGCCACCGGAACGGCCTACGGGTTTGACGGTGACGATGAGGATGAGCGGGCATTTCGGCTTATGGTTCTGGAGGTCGCAACCACGATGGCCAGTGAGGCGCGTGAAGAAACGATGGGACGGCTCGACAAGGCGGCGCGGGTTTTGAACGATCCAACCCTGCGCGGCGCCACGGACCGTGGGACAGAATGGGTGATGTCCAAGATCGTTGACCGGGTCGCGCGCCAGTTGGGTGTGTCCCTGGCTGGTCGAAAACTGGGGCAGATTGTTCCCGTGGTCGGCGGGGCTGTGGGGGCTGCCGTGAACGCCAGTTTTCAGGTCGATGTGGCGCGCGCGGCACGCTTTGCCTATGAAAAGCGCTGGCTGATGGCGCGCCGATTGTTGGAGGCCCCCGATGACTGAAGCCGCCCATTTGGCCGCGATAGAAGAGATCCGCGCAGCGGCAGCTTTGGCGGCCGCAGGCGGTGGTGAACGGTCACGCGACAGGCACCTTTCGCGCGGCAAAATGCTGCCACGTGACCGCGTGGCAAATTTGCTGGATCCTGGATCGGACTTTTTGGAGATCGGGGCTTTTGCCGCCCATGGGATGTACGACGGTGCTGCGCCCTGCGCAGGCGTGATCGCAGGCGTGGGCCGGGTCGAAGGCCGCCAGGTTATGGTGGTTTGCAACGATGCCACCGTGAAAGGTGGCACCTATTACCCGATGACGGTCAAAAAACACCTTCGCGCGCAGGAAATCGCGGAGGAATGCAGATTACCGTGCGTCTACCTCGTCGACAGTGGCGGGGCGAACCTGCCCAATCAGGATGAAGTGTTCCCAGACCGCGATCACTTCGGTCGGATTTTTTACAATCAGGCCAACATGTCTGCCAAAGGCATTGCGCAGATTGCCGTGGTGATGGGGTCGTGCACCGCTGGCGGGGCCTACGTGCCTGCCATGTCGGATGTGTCGATTATCGTCAAAGACCAGGGCACAATTTTTCTGGCCGGGCCGCCGCTGGTGAAAGCGGCTACCGGTGAAGTGGTGAGCGCTGAGGACCTGGGCGGCGGCGATGTGCATACACGGCTGTCCGGAGTAGCCGACTATTTGGCTGAAGATGATGCCCACGCGCTGGCGCTGGCCCGTCGGGCGGTTGCGTCGCTCGGACCCACCCCTGACGGCCCGCTTGCGGGCACCTTCGGGCAGGGTGGGACGCTCGCGCCGCAAGGATCGGCGGCGCAAGGCAGCGATATCCTGAGCGTTGTGCCCGCCGATCTTAAGACCCCGTACGACATTCGCGATGTGATCGAGCGCGTGGTTGACGCAGGCAGTTTCGATGAATTCAAGGCGCGTTTCGGCACAACGCTGGTTTGCGGGTTTGCCAGGATAGAGGGCATGTCTTGCGGCATCATCGCCAACAACGGCATCCTGTTTTCTGAGAGCTCCCAGAAAGGCGCGCACTTCGTCGAGCTTTGCTCGCAGCGAAAGATCCCTTTGATTTTCCTGCAAAATATCACCGGATTTATGGTGGGCCAAAAGGCAGAAAACGAAGGCATCGCGCGCCACGGGGCCAAACTGGTCACAGCAGTGGCGACAACCGCTGTGCCGAAGATCACCGTAATAGTAGGCGGCTCTTTCGGGGCGGGGAACTACGGCATGGCGGGCCGGGCTTATGCACCCCGGTTTTTGTGGAGTTGGCCAAATAGCCGGATTTCCGTGATGGGGGGCGAGCAAGCCGCCGGTGTGCTGGCAACGGTCAAGCGCGACGGAATCGAGCGACAGGGCGGCACATGGACCGCTGAGGAAGAAGCGGATTTCAAACGACCAACGCTTGAAATGTTTGAGGAACAGAGCCACCCGCTTTATGCGTCGGCCAGGCTCTGGGACGATGGCATTATCGACCCGCGCGATACGCGCAGGGTTCTGGCCCTTTCGCTTTCGGCATGCCTGAACGCCCCGATCGAGGACACCCGTTTTGGTGTGTTCCGGATGTAGCCGCGATGTCTGCTCCTTCTGAACTTACCAGTGTATTGGCGCGTTACCCGGATGCCGAAACATTCACGTTCGGTGATAACAGAGAGTTGTGCGACTATTTGTTGGGTCTGGTTCGCAGCGGCAAGAAAACTGGCACCTGCGGGGCGCTGCGCGATTTCGGCCCAGGCAAAGAGGCGTTCCCCGTGGTAGGCCGCCGGGATATCTCGCTCAATTGGGACGGAACCCCCGCAATTGTGATCGAAACGGTGTCCATCACCCAAAAGCGGTTTTGCGATGTGGATGAGGCCTTCGCCCTGTCTGAAGGTGAAAACGATGACCTCGCCGGGTGGCAGGCTGATCACCGCGCGTATTTTGAGCGGAACGGAGGCTGGACCGCCGAGATGGAAGTGGTCTGCGAACGCTTTAAAGTTGTCGAGGATTTCGGATGAGTTTTGACAAAATTCTGATCGCAAATCGCGGTGAAATTGCCTGCCGGATCATTGAGACCTGCGATCGGTTGGGTGTCGCCACAGTGGCCGTCTTTTCGGACGCGGACAAAAACGCGCGGCATGTGGCCATGGCGGGGCAGGCGGTGCGGATCGGGCATGCGCCGGTGACGGAGAGTTACCTGCGCGGTGACGTGATTATTGAGGCGGCACGCGCAACCGGGGCGCAGGCCTTACACCCAGGCTACGGCTTTTTGTCTGAAAACCCGGAATTTGCCCAGTCTGTCCTGGATGCCGGTCTTCGCTGGATCGGGCCATCGCCAGACGCCATGCGGGCTATGGGTCTGAAAGATGCCGCCAAGGCGTTGATGGCAGATGCCGGCGTGCCGGTGGTGCCGGGGTATCACGGGGCGGATCAAGATGACGCGCACCTGGCCCGTGAAGCAGTGGCCATTGGGTTTCCGGTGCTGATCAAAGCGGTTGCGGGCGGCGGCGGCAAAGGAATGCGGTTGGTCGAAGAGGCGGGTGGCTTTGCCGAGGCGCTTGCCAGTGCGCGATCTGAAGCGCAGGCGGCCTTCGGGAACGGCGATGTGCTGGTTGAGAAGTTCATCCAGAACCCCAGACACATAGAGGTTCAGGTCTTCGGCGACAGCCACGGCGGCGCGGTGCATCTGTTTGAACGCGACTGCTCGCTCCAGCGCCGTCATCAAAAGGTGATAGAAGAGGCCCCGGCGCCTGGCATGACCGCTGAGGTGCGCGAGGCGATGGGTAGCGCGGCGGTGCGCGCGGCGCAGGCCATCGATTACGCGGGCGCGGGCACGGTAGAGTTTATTGTGGATGGCAAGGGCCCGCTTCGCACCGACGGGTTCTGGTTCATGGAAATGAACACGCGCTTGCAGGTCGAACACCCGGTGACCGAGATGATCACCGGCGTGGATTTGGTCGAATGGCAATTGCAGGTCGCAAGCGGCGCACCGTTGCCGTTGGCGCAAGACGAGTTGTCCATTAACGGCCATTCGTTTGAGGCGCGAATTTATGCAGAAGATGTGGCCAAGGGCTTCCTCCCGGCGACAGGCACGCTGACGCATTTGCATTTCCCTGCAGGCGCGCGCGCGGATACCGGCGTGCGGGCGGGGGACACGATCACGCCGTACTATGATCCGATGATTGCAAAATTGATCACACATGGGCCTGACCGGACCGCCGCGCTCAGCCAAATGGTGCAAGCGTTGGCAGCGACAGAGGTCGCGGGAAGTGTGACCAACCTGGCTTTTCTGGGGGCATTGGCACGCCATGAAGGCTTTGCACGGGGCGAAGTGGATACCGGTCTGATTGGGCGGGATCTGGATGACCTGACGAAAGTGGTGCCGGTTGAAACCTGGG
The DNA here is from genome assembly GCA_039030095.1 of Pseudomonadota bacterium. Lineage (GTDB taxonomy): Bacteria > Pseudomonadota > Alphaproteobacteria > Rhodobacterales > Rhodobacteraceae > Amylibacter. The sequence goes on from JBCCET010000065.1 coordinate 22,843, forward strand.
AAATTGCCCTGGCGGCCGTGGCTTTGGCGAATCTTGGTGCGCCTGCGTTTACCCAATGGACGCCGCTGCGACGCACGATCTGGGTCGATGGTGGTGGCGATCAATGGCCGGTTGCGCTGACCGCAGGTAAGGATGGTTGGATCGCAAACGTGGGCGAGGCAGCGCATCTTCTGACCTACGACGCCGGGTGGATCGTCGACGGCAACCGGCCGCTTGGCCGCGTTGCTTCGACACCCGGTGGCGTGTCGATCTTTGGCAAACAAACCCGGCATTTCACGCCACATGACCTGCTGGATATTGCGGCCAGTTATAAATTTGATCTAGAATCAGCATCTTCAGAGTTGGGGGACAGGGGCTTGTCAGCGTAGGATGAGTCGCTGCTATGTGTGCTGGATTGTCTGTGACTAGTAGCCGGTACAGGTATTTC
>JBCCET010000066.1:0-22812 GCA_039030095.1 Pseudomonadota bacterium
GCCAGGGTTAACCATCTCCAGTTCGCGAACTCCTACGGGCAAATCGCCATAGGCGGCAAGCTCGGGCGCGTCGGGGCGCTGGGTGTCGATGCGGTTTTCTGCGTTAGCCATGGTGCTGATTGGCAGCAACAGGGCGACAAGTGCAATAGGTCGGATGAATGGGGGCATTCGGGCTCCTTAGTTTTTTGATTTGACGGGTGAGGGGGCCGTCACCACTACCGTGACGCGTCCGCCCCCGGCTGGCAACCCCGCCGCCTTGCCGGACCCGGCGTCAGCGATTATAGAACCCGACAAGCACGTCAGACAAAGAGGTACGCCATGGCAGGGCATTCCAAATGGGCAAACATCCAGCACCGCAAAGGCCGGCAAGATGCGGTCCGCTCAAAGCTATTCTCGAAACTTTCCAAAGAGATAACGGTCGCAGCCAAAATGGGTGACCCGGATCCTGACAAAAACCCTCGCCTGCGTTTGGCCGTCAAACAAGCTAAGTCTCAGTCGATGCCAAACGACAACATCGACCGCGCTATCAAGAAATCCCAAGCCGGTGACGGCGACGACTATGAAGAAATCCGCTACGAAGGCTACGGCCCAGGCGGGGTAGCTGTGATTGTGGAAACCATGACCGACAATCGCAACCGCACTGCGTCGACCGTGCGATCTACATTTGGAAAAAACGGCGGTAATCTTGCGGAAACAGGTGCTGTCAGTTTCATGTTTGACCGCACTGGCATGGTTGTCTACCCAGCCGCCGCTGGTGACGCGGACACTGTGTTCGAAGCTGCGATTGAGGCCGGCGCAGAAGACGTGGAAAGCAGCGAAGACGGTCACACGATTTACTGTGCGGATACGGATTTGAATGAAGTGTCTAACGCATTGGAAGAAGCACTGGGCGAGTCTGAGACGTCAAAACTGATCTGGAAGCCAACGACAACGACCGAATTAGATCTGGACGGTATGCAGAAACTAATGCGTCTCATTGAAATTCTGGAAGACGACGATGACGTGCAAACCGTCACGGCCAACTTCGAAGTATCGGACGAGGTGATGGAACAACTGTCCGCCTGAAATCTGGTGTAACCCCGGACTGGGTCCGGGACTGTTTTGTGAAATTGATGCCCCGGATCATAGTCCGGGGCAGCGTCACGCTAAGCCACTGCGCCGCACCAAGACCTGTCCAACAATCGCAATCCCGGCAGCAACTGCGGTCCATGCAGCCAGCAAGCCCAGGTGCCAGGGATCGAGTGCGCGCCCATCGATAGCGGCCCAACTGAGTTCGCCCATGGCTCGGGTAGGCGTCCACTGGGAAATGCTGTTGATCACCGACGGCAGCGCGATTGGTGGCACCCACAACCCGCCGAGGTATGCCAGCGGCAGATAGATAAGGTTCGCAATCGGCACGGCAGCACGTGCCGAAGTCAGTGAGCCTAAGGCAATTCCCATCACCGTCGCGGCCACCGCAGCGATCAGGCAGATACCCAACAGACGCAGTAACGCGGCTGCGCCGACCTCGACACGGTCAAATAGGAATGCCATGCCCACCACCAAAACCACAGCGATGGCGACAAAGACCAATGACGCAAGAACCCGTGCTATCCACTGCGCGACCGCACCGCCTGGCAAGCTACGCTGCCAGCGGGCAAACGGGCTCTCTCTATCTTGGGCAACGCTGACGCCAAACTGATAAAAGCCAACGCCAAGAACGGCATAAACGGTGAAAGAGGCCATTACACTGGCCGCCCAGCGATCACTGCTTTGAGCCCCGAAGAAGGCATAGAACATTGCCGGAAAGAGAACTGTGGGGATCCAGAACCCCGGCTGACGCAGCAGGATCTTCAAGGTCAGGGTAAGTTCGTTCAGTGTTTGACGGGTCATGATTGTGCCTCTTCTTGGCGAATTCGGTCGATTAGGTCCCGCAGGCCCAGTGGGGCCAGCGTCAGGTTTGCAAAAGCGATGTCTTCGCGCACCATCCGGCGCAAAGTTGTGTCGCTGTCCGGCGTCTCTGCATGCCAGCGCGCGCCATCATGGCGGGCGGCGAGCCACGCAGGGGGCAGGCTCCCAGGTGCCAGATCAAAGCTAAGCAGGCTGACAGCGGCACGCGCGCGAATTGCATCAATCCGGCCGGTCAGCACGGTTTCACCGGCGTCAATCAGAGTGATGGCGTCACAAATCGCCTCGATCTCAGCCCAATGGTGTGATGTCAGAACCAGCGCGCCGCCCTGGGCCACGTAATCTTCTGCGGTCTGTACAAAACCTTCCTGAGCCTCCGCGTCGAGCCCGGTCGTCGGCTCATCCAGAAATACCAGGTCGGGGTCACCCGCAAATGCCAATGCAAGGGCCAAACGGCGCACTTGGCCGCCGGAGAAGCCTGCCACACGCCGGTCGATGATCTCACCCAACCCAAATTGGTCCACCAGCGCGTCAACAGGCGCGGATTTGCCATAGCGAGCAGCGGTGTATTGCAGCACTTCCCTGGGGGTAAGTTGGTCGGGGAAGCCTGCCAATTGCGGCGTTGCCCCGATGCGTTGACGCGCGGTCTGGCTGCCTGCGGGTGCACCAAAGATGCGCGCTGTCCCCGCGTCTGGCCGCGTTAGGCCGAGCAGCATCGAAAGCGTCGTGGACTTACCCGCACCATTGGGGCCCAACAACCCCAGGGCCTGTCCGGAAGCAAGTTCCAGATCGATATGAGAAACTGCAGTCACCGAACCAAATCGTTTGGCGAGTCCTTCGGCAAGGATCGGGGGGGCGGGGGCTGTCATGGGTTATCCTGTAACTTGTGTCCGTTGTCTCAAGCCCTATGAAAGGGGAACGTCGCATCACAACGGAGCTTTCGCGCAAGACATGCAAAACCCCGCCAATGACACTGCACTGTCGCTTACGCTTCGCCAACTACAGGGCAGTTTGCGCAGCCCGCTTTTCTGGTTGGTAATTGTCGCAGCTGTTGGAATGACATCGATGGCAGGGCCATACTATACGTTGGAGCGGTTCAGCTTCCCCGAACGACTGGTGTATTGGGGAACGACGATCATCCTTTCAGCGATTCTGATGACTTTCCTGTCAATATTGGCCCATCGGCTGACCGAAGAGCGTGAGGCGCCCTGGATGGTGATAGCAGCAGTCGCTGGCATGCTGGGCGCGGTCCCGGTGATCGGCACGCTTTACCTTGCCGAAGGCTTTGCCACCGGGTTTGCGACCGGTTGGGGTGATCCGGCCAAAGCGTGGCAGCTTTTGCCCTATACCGTGCCCTCGGTGGTGGCTGTGACAGTGATCGTGAACGCGATCATTGTCTATCAACAAACTCCTGACGCGCCGCCATTGTCCGAGGCACCCACGCTTAGCCAATTGCAGCGCAAACTGCCCCATCATCTGGGCCATGATATCGTGTGCGTTCAAGCCCAAGACCACTATGTGGAAGTCACCACCCCCAATGGATCCGCCATGGTGCTGATGCGTTTAGGGGACGCGGTTGTGGATCTGGGCAGTATGCAGGGGATGCAAGTGCACCGATCCTGGTGGATCAGCCTGGCCCATATAGCTGAGGTCATTCGCGGCCCGAACGGACCAGAGGCACGCATGACCTCTGGGCAGGTGGTGCCAATCGGACGAAGCTTCCGCAAAGCGTTCCAAGACGCTCATTCGGGGTGATTGCGGGTGGCACCCCGCGCCGCCTGTGGTAGCCTTGCGCAACACTCCAGCAAATGAGGATGCTATGAGCGACGAAAAAAACTATCACGTGGGCGAACTGGCGGATGCCCAGCCCGAGACCACCCAGTTTGAAGCCAAGCCCTTTAAGAAAGGCCGCCCGCCGGAGCCGCTGAGCTTTGAGGTTGTGATGACGGCAGAGGCTACAGAAAAGCAGCGCAAAACTGGCACCGTGCAGGTCAATATCCCCGGCTTTTCACCTGTTAAGTTCTACTGCGATGAAGATATCCCAGTGGGTGACGACACTGCGCCACCACCGCTAGCCTACATGTGCGCGGGCATCGGATTTTGCCTGATGACACACCTGACGGATATCTACACTGCGCGCAAAATCAGCATCAAATCGATGAAGCTGGAACAACGCGTGGGCTTTAACACGAACCTGTCAAATATGCGCCAGCTGGGCCACACCACAGACGGCAAGACCGAACACATTGAAACCCACGTTCTGATCGAAAGTGATGAACCTGCGGATCGCATTCGGGACCTGATGATGGAAGCAGAGAACGCCTGCATGGCTCACTTTGCTTTGCGCAATCCAATCCCCTGGCGGTCACGGCTTGTCCACAATGGCAATGAACTCATCGACCATAGTGGATGAATTGTGGCTGGGCCGGAGGCGGGATCTCCGGACTAACCTCCATTCCGATGAAACTTTGCAATCTGAAGCGGATTGTAAAGTTTCCCAAATTTCTATGGCTGGTTAAGCATCAACCTATAGACGTTGTTTAAGTACCCTTTGTCGTCGATCCAAAAGTTTGTCTCACCCACGTGTTCGAAACCCTGCGCGAGGTAAAAGGCGATTGCGGGATCGTTCTCTGCGTTTGTGGTCAGCCATACGGACCCGGCAGAGATCTCCCGGCAATGTTGAACGGCAGCGGCCAACAGCCGTTTGCCGATGCCCTTTCCTTGGTGGCGCGGTTGAATGTAGAACGTGGATATTTCCGTTTCACTGCAACCTGATACCGGCGCTTTGTTTCCGGTCGAAACGCGTATGAAGCCGTCAATTCCTTCTTTATTTTCGGACACAACAATGAATTGATCTGTATCGGCAATCAGCTGGCGTGTTTTCTCGACCGTGAATTCCTCCAGCGCAAAGTCGGCAAAAAACGCAGTAACGCCTTTTTTCAGGTATGTACCAATCCATACTTCGATGGAGATTGCCGCGATGCTGGATGCATCAGATTGTTCTGCCATGCGTAGGGTCATGGGGCACGGATGACAGTTTCCGCAGGCAGCGACAACGATTTTTCGATGCCCGCTCGGGCTTCGAACTACGTCGACCAGCCGCCAAATGAAACGCCATCCAAGGGCCCGTAACCCGCGTTCACTTGAAGGAGGTCCTAACCCGCGATAGAAATCGCCCCGTGGATCATACCAAACCAATCCCTGATCTTGATACCCTGCACCGCGCCATTTCAGCGAAACTGAGCGCATTGGGTGAATTTACGCCATATGTCGCTGACGCTAACGAACCTGACCCTAGATATCTTGGCTACGGGGTCAGGGCGCCAGAAATGAAGCGTTTCATTTCTGGCCTCCGATCTGATTTTTCGAATTTGGACACCAGCCAGAAAGTAGACCTTACCAAACGCCTGATTGGATCGGGGTATGGGGAGCAAAAATCTGTGGCAATCGCACTTTTGGAGAAGGTGCCTGGATATTTTACGCCAGATCGCTTTGACCTACTGGAAGAACTTGTTGCTGGGTTGCACGGCTGGAGCAAAATCGACGCCGTTACTAGTTCGCTTCTGCGGCGAATCCTGGAGAGCCACGAAACTGAGTTTCTAGACCTTTTAAGATCCTGGAATGGCAGCGAAGACCTTTGGTTGCGGCGTGCAAGCGTCGTCATGTTTACGCGCAAGGTTGCCAAGATGGGCAGATTCAAGACCGTGGCAATCGCAAATTGCAGCGCTTTGATCCATGATCCCGAACACCTGGTGCAAACTGGTGTCGGCTGGTGCCTGCGGGACCTGATGCGTTGGCATAAGGAGGAGATCCTTAGCTATGTCCTTGAACTGCGTAGAAAGGGTGTGAGCAGCAAAATCACGCTCTACGCCCTACGGGACATCAAAGGCGAAGAACGAAAAGCCATCTTAGGGAAACGCGCCGCTACTTAGACTTTGCGGGCACTGCCGATACACCTGATCTGGCTGCATTCCAAAGCGCAAAAGTGCCGGGGACATGCCCCAGCACTTGTTCATTCATCAACGCGATTAAACCTTTTCTTCTACATAGTCGCGCAGGATTTTCTCGTTCTTGGCGTCTTCCAACTGGCGGATGCGGTCTTGGTTGGCGTGGTCCTCGAAGCGGTACTTCACGGCGTTGATCAACGATACGGACAGCATCAGGATGGCCATGCCCCAGTAGCCTTTGGTGGAAAAGTCCACCGGCGCGTACCATAGCGATCCACCCATCATTGCATAAGCAATCAGGACGCCAGCGATGTTGAGCCAGATGATAAGTTGGTTGTTGGTGATCATGGGTTTTCTCCGTTTGAATTAAGGTGTGTTTAGGGAAGGGGATCAGGATTTCTGTTTCAGCCGCGCCATGACGGCGTCAGCAGTAACCTTGGTGGCGGGGCCGCAGCCTGCATCGGCCAGGCGGTCTTCGACGGATCGGTGACTCATGTCAGCTTCCAGATCTTCATAGATGTCAGCCAGCGTGTCGGTATCGTCGGACCCGATGATGCTGTCGATCAGGTCTTGTGCCTCGCGGGCAGGGGCGCCGGGCAGGGCGCTTGCCAACCCGCGCGAGGCGGCTTGTTCAGCCCTTACGGCTTTGGCCTGAATTGCCCCTTGGCGCAGGCTGACCAAACGGCGTTGGCCCTTTTCCAAGCGCAGGCGCATGGCGCCGATTTTTTGGGTCAGGCGGTCCAGCACGCCTTGGCGCACAGATGCCTCATTTTCCAACTCTGCAATGGCATTGGCGGCTTCCATCGCCAGATCTTCGCGATACTGTTCAAGCGCTTCCGATGCCCGGTTGGTCATCGACCCGATGCGCTTGGCCAGGGCGTCACAGGATGCCTTTTCCGCCCGTTCGCGCTGGATCAGCGTGGCCAAGGACATCTTGGCTGCGTTCAGCGCGGTTTCCGTTTCGCGGATCTTTTGGTCGATCAACTCCAACGCGTAGGTCTGTTTCAAAGCGGCCTCGGACCGGGCCGTTTCCGCTTCAAACAGCGTTTTGAGTACTGCGAACATATCTTCTCTCCGTTTCATGAACATCGTTCACAAATTAGATAGCGAAAACATGAACGTCGTTCAATAACAAAAATGAACGACGTTCAAAAAATATTCTAGGACACTGATTTAATTGCTAAGAAAATGCCTCAACAACCTGTTCCATGGCGGATGGAACATCATCCAGTGGCACGCCAGAGGGCCGTTTTTGCAATGCGAGCAGCACGATTCCGTGAATCGCAGAGAAGATTGTACGTGTCCGAAGCGCCAGTGCCGCATCATCCAGATCAGGGCGCAACTCATGCAATGGGCGAGAGATATGGGACATCAGCGTGACCAGAGAGTTTCGGTACCATTCCGGCACGCGGTCCTCTGCCACTGCATTTTCGGCAAAGATCGCCTGCCAAAGATTGGCATTTTCAACGGCGAAGCCAAAATAGCTCGACGCTAGACAGTTCATTTGCACACGCGGGCTTTCGTCTGCCACGGCATCCATGACCTTGGTCAGTTCCAGGTCCATGCGGCGGTAGATCTCTGCCTTGGCAAAAAAGGCGAGTTCTTCGAGGTCTTCGAAATGCGTGTAAATCGCCCCGAGCGCGCACCCGGCCTCCTTCGCCAGATCGCGTGCACGCAGGGCGGTGGACCCGCCCGCGTCGATCTGTTTGACTGCGGAACTGATCAGCGCCTTTCGCAGGGCTTCGCGTTTTTCTTCACGTTTTCCGGGCATGGAGCCTCACTGGCTGAACGTGGTTCATTTTGACGTTGGATAGGGCGGACGGCAAGCCCCTCAATTTTTCGATGACGCTTGGGCTTTTGCAGCAAACCTAATTCAAGGGCTAACGACTTTGCTCAGTTACAAACTGGTGACAAACCTGATCACATGTGTTGCAACCTCTTCACCAGCCTCAAGCAAGATCGAGTGTTTTAACTCCCGCAGGATCACCAGTTCAGAATTGGGCAGCGCCGCATCGATCAAGCGGTTTAGTCTTGGATTGCAACCGCCGTCATTTTCACCGGTCAGCACCAAGGACGGCGCCTCAACCTCATGCAGCCAAGGTGACATTTCGGTGCCCGCATAGATGCGGAAGACATTCAAAAACACGTCGGCGGGGGTGCCGATTACTTGTTTCAAACGTCGGTCCACCAGGTCTGGGTGTTCGGCGATAAAGCGGTCCGTGTACCAGCGGTCGATCAGGGTCTGTAAAACCTGTTCAACACCCTTGTCTTCCATCGCTTTGACCACGGCCCAAACCTTGGCGCTGTCATCTTCGGTTCGAAATGCAGCCGTGGACAGCAGTCCCAGCGACAGAACCCGGTCTGGGTAGGCCCGAGCATAGGCGGGTCCGATCATCCCACCCAATGAATGACCTGCAAAGTGGGCTTGTTCGAACCCAGTACGGTCGCGTAGAGCTTCGAGGTCTGCAACGAGGTCTTCCAGACCAAACGGGACTTCAGCCGCCGGTGACGTTCCGTGTCCGCGCAGATCATAGCTTACCACCGTAAAATACTGCGTTAGGAGTGGCATCATGAAACGCCAAGTATCCCGCGCGGCGCCGATACCATGGATCAGGAAAAGCGGCGGGCCACTTCCGTCTATGGAATAATCACACTCAACTGCTTTTGATGTCATAGACCATACCCTCTATTGCGCTGCGATTGGCCGTACCAGGCGTCCGGTGAAATGCGGCATGACCTCTTCGGCGAAGGCTTGAATGCTCTCCAACGTTTCTGACTGCGCAACGCCGAAGTTCATACCCAAGATGACCCGGTCCACGCCGATGTCCGCATAGTGGCCAAGTTGGTCGATCATCTGTTGAGGCGAACAGATCAAAAGGGCTGCGTCCAATTCTTCGCGGGTTTGCGCGCGGGGCAGGGGGCGTGCCATGCCCGCGTCAATGATCCCAGGGCCGGTGTAGACGTTGTCGAATTTGCTGTAATAATACTCAGCCGCGTCGAGTTTTGCTTGCCTGTCTGCCTCCGACCGAGAGACAAAACTTAGCCGGGAAAGTGACAGCGTCAGATCGCGGCCATGCTCACCCATTTCAGCCTTGGCGCGCGTGAACGCGCCTACCTGATCGAGCAGCAATTGCGAATTTCCGGCGAGCGGGGTTGTCTGGATGTGGAAACCCCGTTTGGTACAGTGATAGATACCCTCGGGGTTCATGACGGCCATCATCATCGAAATAGGGCGCACGGGGCGGGGCATGATGGTGATCGGTTCAAACCGGTAAAACTTGCCGTCCCAGGACACGTTTTCCTCGGTCAGCAGCGCTTGCAAGACGTTGAGCGCTTCGTCGAAACGTTCGCGGGTTTCATCCATCGGAACGCCGAGCCGTTCCATCTCTACTTTGAACGCGCCGCGCCCGACGCCTAACAACAACCGACCTTCTGTGAAGATGTCAGCGACAACAACTTCGCCTGCATAGGTCCGCATGTCGTGTAGGGGAAGGACCACGATCGAGGTCATGATTTTGATCGATTTGGTATGGGCTGCGATTTTCACGGCAAAGGTCAAAGGTGCGGGCATCATCAGCACGTTCATCAGATGATGTTCCGTAATGTTGACCGCATCATACCCCAAACGGTCAGCCAAAACGGCCTGTTCAATCATGTCGGAATAAACCCGGTCACCGCCGTAAGACTTGTCAGGGTAATCCGCTGACAACTGGATGCTGAATTCCATACCCGTCCCCTCCTGATCCTGGCGGGGTTACTCTGGCGCAATCCTCTTTGCGTGCAAAGTGATTTTCATTCGGCGTCTGTCACAACGGCCATCGGCCCCCGTTCAACGAAAGTGGTGCGGGGACGATTGACAAGATTTCAAACACTTGCGAGCCTACAACCCTGGGGAGGTGCGATGACTCGCAAAAAAACAACTACGCATCGTCTATTGAAAAACAGCAGTTTTTGCCGACCGTGCGCCGGTCCTTCCAATACATCTAACTCGGTGGCCCCAAAGACTTCCGTGCATACTCCACAGTCCGGGTGATCGTGATCCGGGCCACCATTCAACCAGGGAGACATTACATATGTTGAAACACCTAAAACTTAGCGGCGTTGTCCTGCTCGGCGCCATGGCTGCCGCGTCTATGACGTCTGCGCAGCAGTTCATTTCCATCGGGACAGGCGGCGTGACCGGCGTTTACTATCCAACTGGCGGCGCAATCTGCCGTCTGGTTAACAAATCGCGAAAGGAACATGGCATTCGCTGCGCCGTGGAATCCACTGGTGGGTCGGTCTACAACATCAACACCATCAAAGCGGGTGAGTTGGAATTTGGCGTCGCCCAGTCTGACTGGCAGCACCACGCTTATAACGGTACGTCCAAGTTCTCCGACAACCCGTTCCCGAACATCCGCGCCGTGATGTCGGTACACCCTGAGCCGTTCACGCTAATTGTACGCGGTGACAGTGGTATTACCAGCTTTGCAGACCTCAAAGGCAAGCGCGTGAACGTGGGCAACCCAGGTTCCGGCCAGCGTGCAACCATGGAAGTGGTGATGGACGCATTTGGCATCGGCATGGGCGATCTGGCCCTGGCGACTGAATACAAAGGCTCCGAGATGGCCAAGCAGCTTTGCGACGGCAACATCGATGCGATGATCTACACCATCGGCCACCCGGCTGCGGCGATCAAAGAAGCCACCACCACCTGTGATGCGCGTCTTGTGTCCGTAACCGGCGCACCGATTGACAAGCTGGTAGCAGACAACCCGTTCTACCGCATCGCAACCATTCCAGGCGGTATGTACAAAGGCACTGACGGCGACACCACAACCTTTGGTGTTGGCGCGACCTTCGTGACATCTGCTGACGTTCCGGAAGAGGTGGTTTACGTCGTGGCCAAAGCCGTGATGGAGAACATCGAAGACTTCAAAGGCCTGCACCCGGCGTTTGCAAACCTTGACCCAGCGCAGATGGTGGCAGATGGCCTGTCCGCCCCACTGCATGACGGCGCGGCAAAAGCTTACAAAGAACTGGGCTTGATGGAGTAATCTCCGCGACTAACTCAGCGGGCGGTGGTCTGCCGCCCGCTGAACACTCAGCCAAGGGGCAGCAAACGTGTTTCGCCGTTTATCATTGATCGCAGCGGTTTTTTTTGCTTTCGGATTAGGGCCAGCAGCAGCTGCAACCTGTGGGGACGCGGAAACACCATGCAAGGTTGAAAACGGCACGTATCACATCGCAGTGCCGGACATCGAAGACCGCCCTGGCGTTTTTGTTTTTCTACATGGCTCCGGCGGGCGCGGCTCTAGCGGCGTAAAAAATACCGGTTTTGTGAACCGCGTTGGTGCACGCGGTTTTGCGCTTCTGACGCCCAGCGGAGCTGAACGGGATTGGAGCGTGCGCGACGGGCTATCCGATGATGATGAACGTGACGACGTTGCGTTCCTGCAAAGCGTCATTGCCGACGCGATTGCGCGTTTTGATCTGGATCCAGACCGCGTGATCTTGACCGGCTTCTCGCGCGGAGGGTCAATGGTATGGGACGTGGCCTGTGCCGCACCCGACACGGCGGCAGCATATGCCGCCACCGCGGGCGGTTTTTGGGAACCGATGCGCACGACTTGCGCGCGTGCCGTTCACCTGCATCACTCGCATGGCTTCAAAGATCCGATGGTCCCGCTGGAAGGCCGAAAAGTCGTCTGGCGCGGCAGGGCATTTCATCAAGGCAACATCCTAAAAGGCATCGACGTCTGGCGTGCATCCGGCAACTGCATGGGCCGCGCGGACCAGACAGACATCGGCGATATGTGGATCAAGCGTTGGCGTAATTGTGCCACTGGCTCCATTACTTTGCGGCTATGGGATGGCGGGCATGGCATGCCTAAAGGCTGGTCGACCGACGTGATAGACTGGTTTGAACAGATAAAGAAATCCGGCTGACGCTGTCGCGCCGGGACAAAAAAAGAGGGAATGAAAATGGCGAACGAGACCACATCTGCCGACGATCTGGTGGCCGAAGCGGATACCGGCGCACGGAACCCCTCTGCCCAGTGGCAGGCCAATCTGATTATCGGCACCTGCATCGTCTGGTCTCTTTTTCAGCTCTATATCGCGTCAAAGGTGCCCGGCGTCGTGGCACAGGCCACAGGGATCAACCTGTTCGCCAACATCGTCGCGCAGGCGCGGTTCGTGCACCTGGCGTTTGCGATCATGTTGGCGACACTGGCCTTCCCAATGTTCAAGAACTCTCCACGAGATCGCATTCCGCTTTATGACTGGGTTTTATTGACGCTGGGTGTGGCGTCTTGCCTTTACCTCGTGGTGTTTCGGTTCGAAATCGCTGACCGTCCTGGGCTTTGGAGCACGTCTGACATCGTGATGTCCTGCATCGGGATGGTGGTGCTGTTCACAGCCGTTTACCGTTCGCTCGGCCTTCCGCTGGTAATCATCGCGGGCGCTTTCGTCGCGTTCGCTTTCTTTGGCGGTTATTCGGAATGGGCGCGAAATATCACCAACTACGGTGGGGCGTCGCTGTCCAAAGCGCTAGGGCATTATTGGATGCAGACCGAAGGGGTCTTTGGCGTGGCACTAGGGGTGTCCACGACGATGATTTTTCTATTCGTGCTTTTCGGTGCGTTACTAGATAGGGCAGGCGGTGGATCCTGGTTCATCAAAGTCGCGGTCGCACTGCTGGGCGCGCTACGTGGCGGGCCTGCAAAAGCGTCCGTTCTGTCATCGATGCTAACCGGCATGATTTCCGGCTCTTCGATTTCCAACACAGTCACGACAGGCACGTTCACAATTCCGCTGATGAAACGTATAGGCTTCCCGGCGGAAAAGGCCGGTGCGGTTGAAGTTGCATCGTCGACCAACGGCCAGTTGACGCCGCCGGTCATGGGCGCGGCTGCATTCCTGATGGTGGAATACGTCAACATCCCCTACATCGACGTGGTCAAACACGCGTTCCTGCCCGCTGTGATCAGCTACATCGCGCTGCTTTATATTGTGCATCTGGAAGCGCTGAAAATGCAGATGCAGGGTTTGAAAAAGGCCGGGCGGCACATCGGCCCTGTGCTGATCCTGATCCTTTTCCTGTCGGGCTTCATCTTCTTGGGCGCTTGTACTTATCTGATGATCCTGCTGCGCACCGTGCTGGACGGGTTCATGGCTGAAAGCGTCTATGGCGCGTTGGTTGTTGTAGGGATTCTCTACGTGGGACTGGTTTATGTGGCATCGCGCTACCCAGACGTGGCCATGGATGACCCTGACGGTCCGTTGGAGGCGCCGCGATTGACGCCGACGCTTTTGGGCGGCGCCTATTTTGCGCTGCCGATCTTTATTCTGGTGTGGAATCTGATGATCCGCACCGAAAGTCTGGAACGTCTTTCGCCATCGCTGTCGGCATTCTGGGCGACGGTGTTCATGGTGATTGTGGCGCTTACACACCGTCCGTTGAAGGCGCTCTTCCGGGGGGAAGGTTTCGCTGGATCCACCATGCAAGGGTGGAAGGATTTTATCGAAGGCTTGATTCTGGGTGCACGCAACATGATTGGCATCGGCGTCGCTACGGGCGCTGCCGGCATAATCGTTGGCACCATCAGCCTGACTGGCGCGCATCAGGTTATCGGTCAGGTGGTTGAGGTGATCGCAGGCGGTAACATCTGGATCCTGCTGATCCTTGTAGCTGTCATGTCGCTGATCCTCGGCATGGGTCTGCCTACCACAGCCAACTACATAGTTGTGTCGTCCCTGATGGCGCCGGTGATCCTGGGCGTGGGCGCGCAAGCGGGCTACATCTTCCCGCTGATCGCAGTGCACCTGTTTGTGTTTTATTTCGGCATCTTGGCGGATGATACGCCGCCCGTTGGGCTGGCCGCCTATGCGGCGGCTGCGATCAGCCGTGGAGACCCGATCAAAACAGGTATTCAGGGCTTTTCCTACGACATCCGCACCGCTCTCCTGCCATTCTTGTTCATTTTCAACACGGATCTGCTGCTGATAGATGTGGGGCTGGCCAAAGCCGTTCTGGTGTTCTTCATATCCCTTATAGCCATGCTCCTATTTGCTGCGGCGACCCAGGGCTATTTCATCGCAAAGAGCCGAATGTGGGAAACGGTGGCGCTTCTGTTCATTGCGTTCATGTTGTTCCGACCGGACTTCTTCCTCGATCAGGTCAGCGACAAATACACCACTGCGACGGGTCCCGCCGTGTTGGAGCTGATGGCCAATGCGGAGACGGGCAAAGAACTGCGCGTTGTAATCGCGGGCCCGGACTTCGACACCGGCAACACAAGACCCACCACAATAACTCTGCCCGCTGTCGCCGGAGATGCAGAAGGCGCGCTCACTGCGCAGGGGCTAAGCGTTTTACCCGATGGGGATGTCCTTGCCATGGATGAGCCGTTCCCCGGCACGCCGTTCTTTGAGAGCCTTGGTAACGAGTATGACTTCTATGGCGACACACCGGTGCAGATCACCAAAGTTCAAATAGAAAACGACCGCGCGCCAAAAGAATTGTTCTTTATTCCAGCGCTGATCCTTTTGCTGGGCGTCGTTCTTATTCAGCGCCGTAGGGCAACCCAACCAGCTTTTTAAAAGCTGCCGCAGGCCGGGCCGATAGGTCCGGTTCGAACTGAGTAGACGCGCCAAAGGAGGTTGTTTGTCACCAAGGTTGGGTTGACGCCGAAAGCTTTGGGTTGACGCACGCCTCATTTTGCGATTGCTAGACTTCGATGGTTCTCAGACGCCGAACGTGCTGATGAGATGAAAAGGGAACACGGTGAGGCGTAGCCAACAGGCACCAAATCCGTGACTGCCCCCGCAACTGTGAGCGGTGAGCAACCCGTGAGATGCCACTGGACCCTGGTCCGGGAAGGTACGGGAAAGCTTCGACCCGCAAGTCAGGAGACCTGCCGTCAACGGCGCAGACATGCGCTGGTTCATAAACTCGATACAGGCGGGGTGCCTGGTCAGGAGCACATGATGGCACAGCGGTTCGCCCCGCAACGACATGGTTCTATTTCCTGCGCCCTTCTACGCGGCGGAGGGCCCGATGGAACATCGCATTACAATCTGTACATCTTGCAGGCACAAGGGAACCGAGTGTCGGCCTGGCTATGAGCTGATAGAACGGCTCAGGCAGGCTGTTGCACGCTCAGGGGACGCAATCCCGGAGGCGTTTGAGATTTCCGGCGTGGCCTGCATGGCCGGGTGCGACCGGCCTTGCACGGTGGCCTACCACGGCACAAAGAAAGCAACCTATCTTTTCGGGGACATCGATCCCGAAACGGATATTGAAGACCTTTTGGCCTTCGCCAAACAGTATGCCTATCTGCACGATGGCTGGTGTTCCTCGGTTGATCGGCCGGGCAAGCTTCGCAAGTCCACTCTGGCTCGGGTTCCGGCTGCGATTATGGCGATTGAAACGGGTGAGGCGCTGGCCTCATGAACGCCGCACACCTTTCCGTCCGCAACGTGTCCTGGTCGCCGGGGCGGGGCCGAGAGACTCTGTTGCGGGAAACCAGTTTCGATCTTGATGCGGGTCACGTTTTGGGCGTGGTCGGCCCAAACGGAGCAGGCAAGACGACGCTTTTGCGCATGCTCTATCGGTTCCTTTGTCCCGCAACCGGTCAAGTTCTGTTGGACGGGGAAGATATCTGGGCGCTGTCGGCGCGCACAGTCGCACAACGCGTGGCCGCTGTTTTGCAAGAACAACCCACCGATTTTGCGCTAACAGTGCGGGAAATTGTGGGCCTTGGGCGTACACCGCACCGAACCGGGTTTGGCAGTGCCTCGGGCGCGCGGGATTTGGCTGTTGTCGACGATGCGTTGGACCGCTTGGGACTGGGGAATTTTGCAAGCCGCCATTTAAGCACGTTGTCAGGCGGTGAACGCCAGCGTGTCTTGGTGGCACGCGCTTTGGCCCAGGAACCGCGCTTGCTGATCTTGGATGAGCCGACAAACCATCTGGACATCCGTCACCAGCTCGAAATCCTCGCGCTGATCAAAGATCTGCCGCTGACCATTGTGACCTCGCTGCATGATTTGAACATGGCCGCGGACGTTTGCGATGACGTTTTACTTCTACAAGCGGGTCAGCCTTTGGGTTTTGGCCCGCCAGAACTTGTATTCACGGAAAGCACAGTTTCAGAAGTTTTCCGCGTTACGGCCCGACGCGAACACCTCGCGCCGAGCAACACCAAACACATGACATTCCATCTTTAAGACAAGGGAAAATTAAGATGAAATACGCTGCACTGGCCGCAGTCGCTCTAGGCCTGAGCTCAGGACTTGCAACCGCTGAGACGACGGTTGAAAGCTGCAATCGAATGGTGTCTTTTGAGACCCCACCAACGCGTGCGATCTCTAACGATGTGAACCTGACGGAAATGATGCTGGTTCTGGGTCTGGCTGACCGGATGGTCGGGTACACAGGCATATCCGGGTGGAAAACGCTGGACGAAGAGATGAGCGCCGGCGTCGAAGAATTGCCTGAACTGTCTGCTAAGTATCCCACCAAAGAAGTCATCGTCGGCGCGGACGCTGACTTTTTCTTTGCCGGTTGGAACTACGGCATGAAGGTCGGGGGTGAGGTCACGCCAGAGACGTTGGAGCCGTTTGGCGTAAAAGTCTACGAGCTGACCGAATCCTGTACCCACATCATGGACAAAGCCAAGGCCAGCATGGACGACATGTATGCCGACCTGATGAACCTTGGGAAAATCTTCGACGTTGAAGACAAGGCGGCAGCCTTGGTGGAAGGCTACAAGGCCGACCTTGCCGCGATTACAGATGGTCTTGAAACCGGTGAGCCGCTACGGGTCTTTGTCTATGACAGCGGTGAAGACGCTCCTTTCACTGCGGGCCTCTACGCAATGCCGACCGCGCTTATCGAGGCAGCAGGTGGCACCAACGTCATGAACGGCTTTGAAAAAAGCTGGGGCACTGTGACCTGGGAAGAAGTTGTGGAGCAGAACCCAGAAGTGATTGTGATCGTCAACTACGGCAGTGTGACCGCAGAACAAAAGCGCGAGTTCATGATGTCAAACCCGGCTTTTGCGAACATGGATGCGGTGAAAAACGATCGCTTTGTCACTTTGCAATATGTGGAAGCCACGCCAGGTCCCCGCAATATTAAGGCCATCAAGACCCTTGCTGATGCCTTTTGGGCAAAGTGACCCATGAGGGATAAAGCCGCGCAGTCAGGGCAACCCTGGTCGGGGCGCCGCTGGGTATTAGCCATCGGCGGGCTGGCTGCGCTGCTTATCTCTTTGTCGATTGCTGTTTCTGTGGGCGCAGTTCCCGTGCCCACAGGTACCGTTTGGGGTGTTCTTGTAAATAAAATCTCGCCCGGGCTTGTTGAGCAAACATGGACCCAGGGCCGTGAGGCAATCGTTTGGAACATCCGCTTTCCAAGGGCTTTGCTTGCGGTGCTTGTGGGCGCGGGGCTGGCCATAGTGGGCGCAAGCCTTCAGGCCGTGACCCGAAACCCTCTGGCAGATCCACACTTGCTTGGTATCTCCTCTGGCGGGGCATTCGGGGCCATTTTCGCGCTTTTGCATTCTGGGCTTTTTCTGGGGTTGCTTACGGTGCCTTTGCTGGCGTTCTCAGGTGCGTTGATGGCGACACTGATTGTGCTCGGCGTTTCCCGCTTGGCCGATGCCACCAGCGCAGACCGTTTGGTTCTGGCGGGTGTTGCGGTGTCTTTTATCATTATGGCCGGTGCCAACGGGTTGATTTTCCTAGGTGATCCGCGCGCGTCTCACACCGTGGTCTTTTGGATGCTGGGCGGGCTTGGACTTGCGCAGTGGGACCAACTCATTTTTCCGCTGACTATCCTGCTGGCCTGTGGGGCTTGGTTGATGAGTCGAACAACTCAGCTCAACGCCATGACGGTGGGGGACGAAACCGCTGCCACACTTGGTATTGCCGTTGCCCGCTTTCGCCTTGTGGTTTTCGTTGTTGGTGCATTGATCACCGGTGTGATGGTCGCTTTTTCGGGAATTATCGGCTTTGTCGGACTGATGGTGCCCCATGTAGCGCGCATGTTGGTCGGCGGCGATTATTCCCGCGTTCTACCTGCATCTGCTTTGATCGGTGCGATATTTCTGCTTTGGGCCGATATCGCCGCACGCACAGTGATGGCGCCCGAAGACATGCCAATCGGGATCGTAACGGGCTTAGTGGGTGGCGTTTTCTTTGTTTGGCTGCTCGGGCGCCGCATATCGTAACCCATTTAACATCGCGAGTGATTGTGCGTTTAGACTGAATCATGTCGATCTGGCCGGGTGGATCTGGCCATTTTCAACCGTCAGCCAGCGTTAAAGCAAGATTCACACTTTCCCATTTTACTCCCGTCAAATGATGACGTGTGAAAGAATGCGATTCTCCAACTCCTTACAATCCGGTTTGTTGCTAGCTGCACTATCTGTTGGTCTAATAACGCCTCAGGATTTGAGAGCCGAAACATGGTTGTTGGTTGAGGCGCGGACTCTTCCAGGAGGGTGTAATCACCCGGTGCATTGCATTGATCGATCCGCCTTGATGTTTCGGAACATGCTGTCGCTAACTCCGCAAAACAAAGAACGGTTTCGCCAACTGATCAATTCTATGGCGACGATACGTGGTGTACCTGACACTGCTGTTGCGCCATTGGCGGTGGCTATGGCCGCGCCGGGTTTTCATGCCGCACCGGTTGCTGAAAAACTTCAACCGCTGGTAAATCACCCCGGCGTCTATTTTGATTCCACCAAGCTCGACAAAAAGGAAGACGTAGCCGGGTTCTCCAATTTTGTGAGAGCGGAGTTGAAGCGTTTAAGACTGCGCGAACTGACAGAAGAAGAATGGCAGAAAACTCCGGGGCGCCCGGTTCTCAGCGTGAGCTATTCACCCAGACGCGACACCGCGGGGTGTATCATTCCGTACTCGGTATCCTTTTCGATAAAGGAAGAGGTGGTACTTACGCGGGATCCATCGGTCAAAATTACGGCCGTCGTCTGGTCTGCGTTTTCCAAAGAGAATTTGGCGATCGCTCATTTTACGCATCTGGATGCATTGCGCGACCTGATGGAGAAATTCTCGAAAGACTACGGGATTGCGAACACGAAAAAAGAAGCTTCACACTAAGGCTGCTCAAAAGCAGAGTGCTTTACAGCTTTGAAAGAGCAGGTGTTTGCCCTGCAATAAAAGCCGTGTTGAATTCATCGTGGGTCTGACTTAACCAAACCGCTTCGTTATCTTCGTTGTAACCAAAACTGACTTTGCAATCGATGATAATTCGCCCGCAAATTTTTGCGCTGGCTTAGTCAAAATGTGCCCAATCCCGTGTTTACGCCCTAGATCAGCTTCTCGTGTTTCGCATTGTCCGAGGAAACGGCGGTAATCGTCATAAGACAAGGGAAAATTAACAATAACACCTTAGGGATTGGGTTAACCGATTTTCGAGGAGGGCAGCTCGTTATGCAGCAGACCCAAACGGCAGACACGCAAAATATCCAGCCAAGCGGTGAAATGATCGCTGACACAAGCGATGAAGACCAAGGTTGGCAAAACGCCACCCTTACCGATCGAACGGTGCCGGGCTGGGCCTTGGGTGTTGGCGCAGTGTTTTCGTTATTCACGTATGTTTTCCTGGCGGGCCTCGCGGTTTCAACAGTCTTTTTTGAAACCAATGTGATCAGCGAAGGCAGTTGGATCATTGCGCCTCTTTTGACGATGGTTTGCGCGGTGCCTATTTTGGGCATCCTGATTTTTGAATTTGCCTACATTCGCGCATTGGCAGGATTTCGCTATATTCGTGCCCGCGCCGCGCAGCGTATTCAAGCCGGTGCAGGCGCGCTTACCTTACTCGTTTTGGCGATGGTTCATCCTTTCATCGGAGCGTCTGTCGCACTTAGCGCAGTTGCAGGGGGCGGGATGATGTTACTTTTGTCGCGTTGGCGGCAAGCTGAGCGGATGTGGGATTTCGTGCCGGAGGAAGCTGCGTCGATACTTGCCGGGCGCGATCTCGTCGGACTCAAATTGGCCAGGGAGCCGGTAGAGGAACACGCGCTTTCCGCCGCATGCATTGTCGTGTTTTCAGCGTTGGCGTTATTGGTTGGGTATGCAACCGGCAGCTATCTAACGACGACCGACGCAATTAATCCGAACGCGGTGCCCGCGGTGGCGCTTTTGAGCGCTCTCGCGGCGCACGCAATATTAGGCTTTGTTCGGGATCAACTGAAAGTACCAAAAATTGACCCGCACAGAAGTGCAACCGTGGAACCTGTCGTTGTTCCTGCAGAAGAGCTGGACACGCCAGGCTTGGCTGTGCGCGGCCTTACCGTATTTGAAAATGGCGGGAAGACGCTTCTATCCGATGTTTCATGGTCCATTGCGCCAGGCTCAGTGTTGGGCGTCGATGGTGAAAGTGGCGCCGGCAAGTCACTTTTGCAGTCCGTAATTGTGGATCCGTTTAGTTTGGAAAACGTGCAGATCCGCGGGAACATTCGGTTGAACGGCGCGGATCTTTGGCAAAGAGACAGCAAAGGGGGAATCGTACCGGTCGTACATGTAGATTGCGATCCGATTCTGCTACCAGCGACAGGTGCGGAAAACGTCTCGTGCTTTCACGAGGGCCCCATTCTTGAGCAGGCAAAACGCAATTTGGAGCGGTTGGTTTTTTCCAATGAACTGGTGGAAGAAGTGTGCGCCGCACCTGACGCATCCCGGTTGCCAAGCATGCAAAGAAAAGCCTTGGCAATGGCGAGGGCGTTCACGCTTTCGCCGTCACTCTACCTTTTCGACAGACCTGAAGACGGCCTTCCTGAGAAACAGATTTCAGCTCTCATTGGTCGGATCGAAACAGAAGTGAGATTGGGAAGGTCCTTTGTCATGATCACGCAAAACCGGGCTTTGCTTGGACTTTGCGACAAGATCCTCGTGCTTCAGAGCGGGCAAGTGGTCGACTTCGGGACGGCCGAAGAAATCCGAAACCTAAAGGCATCCGGTTGGGCGCGCTTCGCCTCAGAACGAAGTCTTGAAATTGAAGAGAACTTGGAAAGCTGGGTCCGCTCACATTTCAAACGCCCTGGCGACGAAGCAAATGCTCGCAGAGTGTCTCATATTGCAGCCGAAATGCTGGCGTTCTCCTGCCGCGGTAATGACGGGTTAGACGCGCGTCGTAACTTGATTTTCGAATTCAAGCATTTCAAAGGCCACTGCATCCTTCGCATGCAAGACAATGATCCGCCCATAACGTCCTCCACGATAACAAAGGCAGAAGAAGAAGCTGCAACTCCCAATGAAGGTGTTCGCTTGAGCCCACTTGCATCAGTCATCTCCAATGCCCTGGAAATCGAATGTGGAATTGAATTGGATCGACGGGTTCTTTCCGTAAAAATTGGAACTTACGACCCTCGCCTGGGTACACGGCAAGAATCCAATGCAGCCGCCAAAGCGTAGCATTTATTACCGCGGCCATCGGGCACGGAGCCTTAGCTTCTGGCCGCTAGTTTGGCTTATCTGGGCATGTACAAGTGCGGCAGTTGTTGCGGCTGCAGCTTTTTATTTTGTTTTACCTGTCCAGACGACATCAAGGGAGGTTTACGCCGGTACGATCAAACCTGCGCGCAATCTGGTGAATGTGTTCCTGCCGGCCGGGGCAAAGCTAAAGCGCTTTGAGGTGGAGCCCGGGCAAGCCGTTCGCGCTGGACAAACGGTCGCAACACTAGATGTCTCTGCTATGGAAGAGCGCCTCTTGGTCGTTGAGGAAAACCTGCATGTGCTCGGTTACCATCTAAATTGCTTGCAGTCTTTTTCGAAACGCCCCTCCGATATTGACACACCTGACGTTCTGGATGCGCGCTTGGCTGTTATCGAAACGCGATGCCGAAATTTGCACTCGGCCGGTGAAATTGATTTGGCCACCACCACCGCGAACATGGAGTTTTTGGAGACCGAACGAGAGTTAGTGGAAGAGTATCTGCGTACACTATTTGCAACCGATGATCCTGAAGATGCGGCAGAGATGCAAAGGGCATTGGCGTTGATTTTAGCCCGCAACAGACTGGATCAGCGAATTACCGCCATGAAGCAAGACTTGGTGCGTATTCGCAATGAAAATGAGGCGCAGAGGATGAACTCAGTACGTCTTGCCGTCTCTCAGGCGCGGGCCTACGCAGCTGAAAGGACGCGGTTATCGTTACTAATAGCTGCACCGCGACTGACCATTCCCCGGTCTGCAACAATAACACGTGTTCGTGACGTTGCACTTTCTCAGTTCTCGGTTGAACCAGTTCCGATATTAGAGGCTACCCCGCAATCTGGCACCACATATTTTACCAGATTTTCGGCGCCGATGAAACATCTAGAACGCCTGAGTGTTGGAACTAAGGTGAGCATTCGGGCCCATGGATTGGCGAAAAATAAACTTGCATTGGGCGGGCAGATTTTTGCAGTTACTGAAGGGCGGGATGACACCTTTTTCTTTGAGGTAAAGTTAGATGCGGAGAGCGTCCAACGATTGCAAAATGGAACGAATGGCATCGCACTACATGGAAAATCCACTGCGTCGGTTGTAACTGTGAACCAGTTGCCAAGACCGGTCGTCGATCAACTGACAAAAACCCTTTTTGCTCTGTTGGGAAACTTCGAAGTTTTCGCCGTCTCGGGTTAGTCAGAAGTGGTCCTAGATTTTCCACCAGTTAGCAGCCTTTTTAAGATGGATCAGGGTTTCATTTAGGCCGCTAATCTCATTGTTTTTGCTTTGTTGGTGTATGCCTCATTGGGGGTCAACACACCGTGTGCCGAGTGGGGGCGTTCACAGTTGTAATAGGTCAGCCATTTGCTGATCCCAGCCCGCATTTCTGAACTTGTCTCAAAGGCATTCATATAGACGCACTCGTATTTTAACGACCGCCACAGTCGCTCAATCATCCGGTTGTCACGCCACGCGCCTGTGCCATCCATGCTGATCTTGATCTTTGCGTCGGTCAGCACGTGGCTCCAC
>JBCCET010000067.1:0-22807 GCA_039030095.1 Pseudomonadota bacterium
CAAGCGAGCCGATGTCGAGAGTTCAGATTGAAAACCGTATGCCTCACGGATCGGATGTGTCCGAAGCGTTGGTTCATATCCGCAAGCGGTACGACGGCAGGGGGGTGCATCTGACCAAAGTTGGGGACGCCTGGGCGTTTCGCACGGCTCCTGATCTGGGCTTTTTGATGCAAAAAGAACAGGTTGAGGTGCGCAAACTGTCGCGTGCAGGGGTCGAGACGCTGGCGATTATCGCCTATCATCAGCCTGTCACACGAGCTGAGATAGAAGAGATCCGGGGTGTCAGCGTTTCGTCTGGCACCATCGATATGCTGATGGAGCTGAACTGGATCAAGCTTGGGCGCCGACGGATGACGCCGGGCCGTCCGGTGACTTTCATTGTTACCCAGGAATTCCTGGACCATTTCGGATTGGAAAGCGCACGAGATTTGCCCGGTGTGAAAGAGCTGCGGGATGCCGGACTACTAGACAATCGACCGCCGCCAGGTGGAGAAGAACTGCCGGAAGAGGGCGAAGATCCAGACGATCAAAGTGATATGTTCGACTGACAGGTCGGGCCTGCCGCTGGAATTTTGCCACATTTGTCTTATATGCAGCCCTGTAGGCTGAGAGCAGGAGAGCCAGATGAACATCATGGATATGGTTATTCGCCAAGTGATACGGCGCGTAATAAACATGGGCATCAGCAAAGGTATGAATGCCGCAGGTGGTATGACCCAGCGCCGCAAGCAGCCTCCGCGCAAGCAGGTAGAAGACGACCACTACAATGATGACAACGGTTGGGACGACGATATCCCAGTGCGACGGTCGAACAAAAAGAACCGCCAACGCGATCGGGCCAGATAAGCCTGCGCTATAGTTTGAAGTGTTTGGCGAGCTTCAGTCCCTGGCCTTGATAGTTCGATTTCAAGTCGGCGCCGTAAAGGACATCAGGCACTTCCGCCATTGTTTCATACACCAGACGGCCAACGTTTTGCCCGTGCTCCAAAGCAAACGGAGCCTCGTGACAGCGTACCTCTAACACCCCGCGTGACCCGGCACCCCCTGCTGCGGCCCAGCCAAAGCCCGGGTCAAAGAAACCAGCGTAGTGGACCCGGAATTCGCCGACCATCGCCAAGTAAGGTGCCATTTCCGCCGCATGTGTTGGTGGGATTGTCACGGCTTCCTGGCTGACAAGGATGTAAAATGCGCCTGGGTCAAGGATGATGCGGCCGTCGTAGGAATGGATCGGTTCCCAAAAATCCTGAGCTGGATAGGCGCCAATTTTATCCAGGTCGATCAGCCCGGTGTGCGGCTTCGCACGGTAACCAACGAGACCGTTTTGGTCGCCGCTTAAGTCGACAGAAAACCCTAGTCCCTGATCGATGTGTGGTTTTACATCCACGAGCGGTGATTGGGCGTGTAGTTCTGCCAAGTCGCTGTCGGACAAGACTGAGGTGCCGCGCCGAAAGCGGATTTGGTTCAGACGTTGCCCGGGTCGGACCAGTACCGAAAAGCTGCGTGGGCTGATTTCAGTATAAAGCGGACCGGTGTAACCCGGTTCGATCCGGTCGAATTCAATGCCGCTGTCGGTCAAGCACCGAGTAAAGAGGTCAAGCCGCCCAGTGGAACTTTTCGCGTTTGCCACGGCGGATATATCAGCGGGCAGGTCAAGGCTTTCCATCAATGGCACTACGTAAACGCAGCCCTTTTCTAGGACCGCGCCATCGGAAAGGTCGATTCGATGCATGGAGAAATCTGACAAGCGGTCAGCAACTGTATTGTCTTGCCCCGCCAGGAATGAAGCGCGGACGCGCCAAGCATGGGTACCAAGGCGAAGGTCCAAAGACGCGGGTTGTATTTGCCCATCAAGCGTCGGCTGGGCGAGATTTATCTGCCCGGTTTCGATCATCTCGGCGATGGCTTGGCGTGGCAGAACCCCTTGACCGGACATCAGGCCCCCAAAATTAGAACGCCGCCGTAGTTGGCGGCGATACGGTGGTCGGGCTAGCAGGATTCGAACCTGCGACCTCTCGTCCCCCAGACGAACGCGCTACCAGACTGCGCTATAGCCCGATCCGAGGGATCGCATACGCAATCACTTTGCCTTGCGCAAGGTAAATTGACCAGTCTAGGCTATCCCGATGCTTGCAGTCTGTCCCGCACAGCAATCAGTTTGCTGTATAGCGCGCTGATTTCTGACACCTGATCAGCCTCGTAAGCTCTGGCGGAACGCAGCACCATCGGCGCAGAATCGATCAAATCAGGGCTTTCGCGCTCCCAATCTTCCAGGGCTTGGCTGTCTTCTGTCGCGTCGGCATGTGCCACCGGTTCACTCCGCTCTGCTTCTGGTGCTTCTTCCGTCACAGCTTCTGGTTCGGCGGGTTTGGCTTTTTTCACCACCTTAACAGACACTTTTGGCGCTGCCTGAGCACTTTTGTCTTCTGCGTCTTGGACGATCTTATCAATTTCCGCAGTGGCTTGCGCTTTTTCTTCCCGCTCGGGCGACTGGATCGGTGTGTCCAGGTCCGGCGACAACGCCATGACGTGTTTTACGCCTTCTTCTTTAAGAAGCTTCTTAACCGCTTTGATTGGCTGTTCGTCAAAGTGCAGCAGCTTTTTGATACCGCCCAAAAGCATCATATCTTCGGGGCGGTAGTAGCGCCGCCCACCCGCCCGTTTTACCGGTTTGATCTGTGGAAAGCGGCTTTCCCAGAAGCGCAGCACATAAGCCGGAGTGTCCAGCCATTCTGAAACCTCTGAGATTGTGCGAAATGCGTCTGGGGACTTGTCCGCCATCGTGATCAGGCTTTGTTGCCGCCGGAGACACGCTCTTTCATCAGCTGTGAAGGCCGAAACGTGAGCACGCGGCGCGGTTTAATTGGGACTTCTTCCCCGGTTTTTGGATTGCGACCGATCCGTTCGGATTTGTCTCGGATAGAAAACGTACCAAAAGAAGAGATTTTTACGTTTTCGCCGTCAACCAGCGCGTCGGAGATATGATCAAGTACACTTTCGACCAAATCTGCGGATTCGTTTCGCGACAGACCCACTTCACGAAAAACAGATTCGCTTAGGTCCATGCGTGTCAACGTCTTGCCACCCATTAATCACTCCCTGTCTATTTTCAGCGAAGCTATTTGGATTCGGAGCGGCGCGTCAACCTTAGGTCGATGAAATCGCGTGATTTGAGCACCTTAGTCGTATTGTTCACGGCTTCGTGAGCAAATGAGGTGGGGTATCACCAGCGGATTACGGCAGAGCCCCAGGCCAATCCGCCGCCAATCGCCTCACAAACGAGCAATTGGCCAGGTTTAATGAGGCCGTCTGCCTTACCTTGAGCCAACGCCAACGGGATTGATGCAGCAGAAGTATTGCCGTGATTTTGCACGGTCACGACGACCTTTTCCATCGGCACGCCGAGTTTCTGAGCAGTGGATTTGATAATGCGCAGGTTGGCCTGATGGGGTACGATCCAGTCGATATCTTCGTGGCTCAAGCCGACCTTTTCCAGTGCCGCATTCGCGGTCGCGGCCAACTTTTGAACGGCGTGTTTGAAGACCTCTTTACCTTCCATGACCAAAACCCCGGTGGTTTGGGTCGAGCTGACACCCCCGTCCACGTAGAGCAAGTCATTGTAGGCGCCGTCAGAATTTAGGTCGGTGGCCAAGATGCCTCGGTCAGATGCATCCCCAGATCCATCCTGAGCTTCCAAGAGTAGTGCGCCGGCGCCGTCCCCGAAAAGCACGCAAGTGGTGCGGTCTTCCCAGTTCATGATGCGGGAAAAGGTCTCTGCACCGATGACCAGAACCCGCTTGGCTTGCCCCGCAATGATCAACGCATCGGCATTCGCCAGCGCGTAGGCAAAACCTGCGCAAACTGCTTGGATGTCAAATGCAAACCCACCCGTCATGCCGATTGCGTGCTGCACTTTGGTAGCTGTGGACGGGAAAGTCTGGTCCGGTGTGGATGTGGCCAACACAATCGCGTCAACGTCAGATGCATCACAGCCAGCATCTGCAAGCGCGGCTTTTGCGGCGTTGATTGCCAGATCGGATGTCAGCTGGCTTTCGGCGGCAAAGTGGCGCTGTTCGATGCCAGAGCGAGAGACGATCCAATCATGGGACGTGTCGAGCCATTCTGTGAAGTCCGCGTTTGTTACGACCCGTTCTGGTAAGAAACTTCCAACACCGGCGACAACTGATCTTCGGGTGCTCATAAATCCGCTGCCTCGTCATCGGTTGGGTCTTCATCTTGGCTGTTTTGCATGCCTGATGCAACGCGTGCTGCCAGCCTTTCGGTAAAGCCAAGCTCTGCCAACTGAAAAGCCAGCTTAATTGCTGCGGACACGCCTGTGGCGTCAGCTGCGCCGTGCGACTTGATCACTGTGCCATTCAGACCAAGAAATACGCCGCCGTTGACGCGTCTCGGGTCTATACGGTGGCGTAAACGGCGCAAGGACGTGAATGCCAGCAACGATGCAATGCGCGATAGCGGTGTGTGTTTAAATGCCTCACGCAGCCGCGTGCCTATGAGCGATGCGGTGCCTTCACCGGTTTTCAAAGCCACATTGCCAGTGAAACCGTCCGTCACGATCACATCGACCCGGTCAGAGGGGATGTCGCTACCTTCTACGAAGCCGACGTATTCGAAGTCGTTGGACCGGGCGTCGGCTGCGATCAGATCGTTTGCTTCGTGCAGCTCCGGGCGCCCTTTGTGATCTTCGGTGCCCACATTTAGCAGACCAAGTCGCGGGCGCGGGATACCCAGGCCATTGCGGGCATAAGACACGCCCATCAACGCAAATACCTTTAGGTCGTGTGCGTCGGCGCGAATGTCAGCGCCGACATCGAGCATCACGTTGAATCCGGCTGGGCTGAGGGATGGCCAAAGGATCGCGATCGCCGGTCGTTTGATGCCAGGTGCGCGGCGCAGGCGAATCATGGACAACGCCATAAGAGCGCCCGTGTTGCCGCACGAGATAGCAACAGAGGCTTCTTTTTGGCGCACACAGTCCAGTGCGGACCACATCGACGTGCCTTTGCCGTTCCGCATGACGTGACTGGGGCGGTCATGCATATCAACCACGTCTTCGGTGTGGCGCACGTTTACCCGTCCGCGAAGGACTGACCGCCGGGCGATGCAACGGTCGATTTCTGCGCTGTCGCCATGGGCAATGAAGTGGATTTGGGGGTTCTTCTGGGCTGAAAGCGCCATGCCATCAACCACAGCTGAAGCGCCGTTGTCGCCACCCATGACGTCAACGGAAATAACTGTTTTTGAAGAGGGTTTTTGCGCGATTGTGGTCGGATTGGCCATCACGAGTCACATGCACCGCGCCCCGTCGCGTTAGGCCGCGTCTTCGTCGAGATCGATTTCTTCGACCATGGCAACAACTTCACGTTCTGCATAGTGACCGCAAGCTGAGCACACGTGGTGTGGGCGCTTCAACTCACCGCAATTCGGGCACTCGTTCGGGTTGCCAGCAACCAGAGCGTCATGTGAGCGGCGCATGTTCCGGCGGGACCGGGTGATTTTATTCTGTGGGACGGCCATTTGGACAACCTCTGATACGGTACAGGGCCCGGTGGCCCGCTTGTGATTTGCGAGCGTTTAGCGCCTGACCCAGATGGGGACAAGCCGCGATTTGCCCAGCAGCATGAAAGAACGCGGAAAATACAAGGAAGCGGCAAAGGATCAAGGCTTTTTTTGTGTCATTCCTTCATTCTGTCTTTGAGCGCTTTCAACGCAGCAAACGGTTTTAAGTCATCGTCCGTTAACGGGGTGATTCCGTCTGGCGCAGCGCTGGCCTGCAGCGTGGCTGCGCCTTCTGTACGAGGGTAATCGGGCATCGCAAGAGATATTTCTTCAAACGCGAGGGTCGCAATGTCGAGTACCTCTGGCAGTTGATCACGGGTCACGTCTGACGGCATTTCCGTTTCGCTATCAGCGTCCGGGTTCTTCCATTGGGCTGTAAATAGACGTTCAAAAGGCACGTCGACGCGGGTTTTTACGGGTGACAGCGTGATAACGCAGGATTGGGTCACGGTTGCGCCTATTTGGCCGGCAATGTGCCAGTCTGATTTTCCACGTGGTGACAGAGTACCTGTGACCCGCAGTTTGGCTAAGTCCAATATGTCGAGTTGTTCCACGCCTTCGCGGCAAACTGCATCGTCGGCCACATAATGCAGGTCATAAGCCCGGCTCGCGTCCAGATCGCCTAAACGGATTTGTCTTTGGTTCGGTGTTTCGTCGCCCATAGTGCCGGGATATGCGCATTTTCGTTGAACTTGGCTAGAAGTTATTTGATTGTCTGGCCAGAGCGGGTTAATTGCCAGCGGCGCAGGCATGGGACTGGTATGGGCAGAACGATCTATATGAAGATCAAATTGGCGATGGCGTCAGCGGCTTTAGTCGTACTTACGGCCTGTGCGTCTACTTACACGAGCCATGGGTATGTCCCCAGCGATACTGAGCTGCAAAACGTGTTGGTGGGTGTAGATACGCGTGAGACCGTTCAGGAAGTGGTTGGCATCCCTTCGTCAACAGGCGTTTTGGCTGATGGGGCATGGTACTATATTTCAAGCCGGATCGAATACTACGCCTATCGAAAGCCAGAGATTATCGAGCGCCAGATTGTGGCAATCTCATTTGATAAAAACGATGTAGTCCAGAACGTGGAACGTTTTGGTCTTAAGGACGGGCGTGTGATTCAGTTTTCTCGTCGCGTCACCACCGCCAGCGTTGCTGGCACCTCTTTCTGGCGTCAGCTAGTTAATTCTATTGGTAACTTTACACCCGGCGACTTCCTAGAAGACAGTTGATCGCGGCCACCGCACTTCATTGGCGTTCAAAAAAGGACAGTGACCGATCATTGCTGCAATGTGAAGTCACTCTTCGTCGGCTTCAAAGGTCATTGCCACGCCGTTCATGCAGTACCTTAGGCCGGTTGGGGCAGGTCCGTCCGGGAAGACATGACCGAGGTGCGCATCGCAAACTGAACATGCAACCTCAGTCCTGCGCATGAACCAGCTATTGTCGGCATGTTCTTCAACGGCTTTTTCCGAAATTGGTTGAAAGAACGATGGCCAACCGGTTCCGCTATCAAATTTTGATTCTGCATCAAAAAGCGGTGCGTCACAGCAGATACAATGGAATGTGCCCGCAGCTTTGGGGAAGTTGTCATTGGTAAATGCACGTTCCGTGCCCGCTTTGCGAGTGACTTTGAAAGCAAGATCAGAAAGTTGTGCGCGCCATTCCGCATCTGTTTTCACAATTTTGTCGGTCATGAGTGCGTCCATTTGGGTCGTTGGGTTTATCGTCTTATTTCTGTTATCTATATATGGCAAAGGCTCGGTCAACCGGGGCAAGACCTTTGGAGCTCCCATGCATGGGCAATTTGAACAGCACGTCGTACCGCATCTGCCGGTAGGCCCGTCCCACCAAGTGGCGCCGGTTGTCAAAGGCTTGTGGCGCGGCCGGTTGGCGGAAAACGCCATGGACCGCGCGGCAGCGCTAGAGTTGAGGTCCGCACAATTTCGCGACGGTGATGTAGACGAAGATGCCTTGGACGAAGTTTGTCGTCACGTCCTGGTGGAACCTGTGGATGGCGGGCCACCAGTGGCGACCTTTCGATTCTTGCATTTGTCAGACGGGGCAGGGATTGCGCTGACCTATTCTGCCCAATTCTATGATCTGGGCCGTATGAAGGACTATGATCAGCCGGTTTTGGAAATTGGCAGGTTTTGTACACAAGACGGGATTGTTGACGGCGATGTCCTGCGGGTCGGTTGGGCCGTTTTGACCCGCTATGTCGATGCGTATGGCATCGGCATTATGTTTGGATGCTCGTCATTTCCAGGCAATGACGTGTCAATTTATCGAGATGGTCTTGCCCTGCTGAAAGAGCGCTATTTGGCGCCGGAACGCTGGCGCCCAGGCATCAAAGCAGCTGAAACGGCGAAGTATTCCGAGATGTTCATGGACTATAAACCGACCTTGAAGGCCGCGAACCAACAGCTGCCATCGCTTTTGCGTACATATTTGACAATGGGCGGATGGGTTAGCGATCACGCGGTTATAGACCGCGATCTGGGCACATTTCACGTCTTTACGGGTGTAGAGATTTCCGCGATCCCTGAGACACGCAAAAGGCTGCTTCGAGCCGACGCGGCTTAGAACTTAGCCGCCTGTATGGCTCATATGGCGGCTGATCTCACCCTTAATCGTCTGACGCGAATAGTCGAAATCGTGACCTTTGGGTTTGCGGGCAATGGCTGTATGGATGGCGTTCACCAACGGTTGGTCATCGTCGGGATTTTCGCGCAAAACGCGTCGCAGGTCCGCTTCATCCTCTTGGCCAAGGCATTGGTACAGTTGTCCGGTGCAGGTCAGCCGCACCCGGTTGCAGCTTTCGCAAAAATTATGGGTAAGTGGTGTGATGAAACCGATCTTTTGCCCCGTTTCACCAACGCGTACGTAGCGCGCTGGGCCGCCGGTGGATTCGGAAATATCGGTTAGTGTCCAGGTTTCCTGCAACCGCGCGCGCAAATCTTTAAGAGACCAATACTGGTCTAAGCGATCTTCATTTCCGAGGTCGCCCATGGGCATAACTTCAATAAAGGTCAGGTCCATGCCGCGTTCAGCGCACCAATTTACGACGGTTTCCAATTCATCTTCATTGGTGCCTTTGAGAGCAACCATATTGATTTTGACGCGAAGACCCGCCGCCTGGGCAGCATCAATGCCGTCGATGACCTGAGCAAATCGGCCCCAGCGGGTGATCAGCTTGAATTTGGTCTCACTGAGTGTATCGAGCGATATGTTCACCCTACGCACGCCACAGGCATAGAGCTGGTTTGCAAACCGGCGAAGTTGGCTGCCGTTGGTTGTGAGCGTCAATTCTTTTAGCGCGCCGCTTTCAACGTGGCGACCCATTGCGTTGAAGTAGTCCATGATACCGCGTCGGACCAAGGGTTCCCCACCGGTGATCCGCAGTTTCGTCACACCTTGGTTCACAAAAGCAGTGGATAGCCGGTCCAGCTCTTCCAACGTCAGGAGCTCTTTCTTTGGCAGAAAGGTCATGTTTTCCGACATGCAGTAGACGCAGCGAAAATCGCATCGGTCGGTAACAGAGACACGGAGGTAGGTAATCGCCCGCATGTAGGGATCGACTAGCTTGGGAATTTGGCGGGTCGCATCAGACATGAGCAAAGATGTATTGCGGCGGGCGGAACCCTGCAAGGGCTGATCTGGGAAGGTTGTGCTTGTGCGCCGCGCCGCCTAGGTTGTGATGAATTAACAACGGTGGATTATGACGCGTACAAAGCTGGTTTTATTGGCCGTTTCTGTTTTGGCTGGCTGCGCTGATGGCGGACTGTTTCAGCGACAAGGCGACGTGCAAGTCTTTGCGCCCAGTAAAGAAACCAAGCGCCCCAAGGCCCGGCCCGGCAACGCTGAAAGACTGACGGCCAACAGATCCGGCGGCGGGTTGAACAGCGGTGGAATTAAACTGTCCGATGCCGCAAAAGTTACCGACAGCGAACTGGCTGCGGCCACGACGCCTTCGGGTGGCGGCAAGGCGCTGGGATCCACCACAGCCACCCTCGGCTTTTTGGAACGCGACGGATTTTGGCTGACCACGCCACTGGTGAAGTCAGAAACGGAAGGGCGCGTGATCTATTCCAATACAGGTGCGACGGCAAATGTGACGTTGATCCCCAATGGGGCAAAAGCCGGGTCAGGAAGCCAGATTTCCATTGCTGCGATGCAGGTTTTAGGTATCCCCCTGACGGATATTGCGACTTTGAAAGTCTTTAAGAAGTGACGAATGTTGCGGACGTGGTCGTACCTTTGGCTATTGATTGGGTGGCACTTATTAGGCGTTTCAGTGACCGTGGCCGGACTGTTTTTGATTTAGCTACCGCTCGTTGGGCGCGGTCTTCTCACGACGACCCGGCTCGCGTGACGGTTATCGTTCCAGACACAGGCTGAAATGTGACTTTTGTACAAGTTGAACGATGTGCGACGATGCCGCCCAAGTCCATTTAAGCTCAGGTTTGCCACGTTGCGATCCACAATTGTGATCGCCCGAGTGCGCGAAGAGATCAGCCCTCATGTGGTGCTATGCACTGTTGAAAGTGTGGATGCGATGCCAAACATGATTACTGGCATGATAATGCGCCGCGAGCTGCGAGTGGCGTATTGGGGCGACTAAGCGGCATTCAACTGAGACCGCCGGAGCGCGTCGACGCGGGGGTTCATCAGGCGACGCCAATGCCACGGGTTCAAAGCAATAACCGTCATGATGCCGGGACCGTAAGGCATCTGCGGCGCGCCATCTTGATTGATCAGTTGAGTGTAGTCGGCGCCTGGTTTGGTGTGGTGCATCGAATGCAATGGTGCATTCAATGTTAGGTGGCGCGTGAACCAGTGCGGCGCATTCCAACTGTGTCCGGCCCCGACGCGTTCAAAACGCCCTTCTTGCAGCTCTTTTCGCAAAAGACCGTAGTGTTGGGTGTAGTCGGTTAAGAGCAGACCGCCTTGGGCCATAATGGCCAGGCCGAAGTAAGTTATCAGCCCTGGAATGCCGCCAATCGCTGTAGCCAGGCCCAAAAAGATGGCTGCTCCGACCACATAAGTGAAATACGGGTGCCCCAAAGGCAACGCGCGGCTTTCCGGCGGCAAGGATCGCCGCGTATTTTCAACTTCCAACCCGGTTCGGAAAGAGCCACGCCAGGCACGTGCAAAAAAGCGATAGAAGTTTTCGTTGTAGCGTGCGGTATTAGGGTCAAACCGTGTTGCGACAAAGGGGTGGTGTACAAACCGGTGGGCCGATGTGTGATGCCCAAACAGATGCGATATGAAAACCCATTTTCCCAAATTGAAAGGAAAGCGCGCAGATCTATGGATCAATTCATGCCCGACGGCATTGGAGACCGAGCCGAAGAAAATCCCAAAAGCCCAGAACAAAACGGTTTTTTCCCAGATGAGCAGGTCGGAGCTGGAGATTGCCCAAACGCCAATGCCCAACAAAACAAAGTGAGCTATGCCAAAGGCGACGGGTATTCCCGTGCGCACCAGAGGAGACGAAGGTCCGGTAACAACTTTGCCAACCACAGCATCAGCGGATTGGTTCACGACGGTCATGTAAAAGACCGCTGCAACTGCAATATAACCGCCAAGCATAGAGCCCGCGATAAGCAACGCCATTGGTACGGCCACGACGATGATGAAACCAAGGGCGAAACGCACGTTCCACCGCTCCCAAAAAACTGCGTTCCGTTAAGTACTTAGGGGAGACGAGTTAACATTTCCAGCAATTCGCCACAAAGCGCCCTGTGACATCGAACCTCAGGGTGCGCGTTTAGACACGCTGCCCTGTCGCTTTTGTTTGTGGCAATGAATGAAAATGGCGGTATATCCTTTCGCAGCTAGCTGGGAGAGTAACCATGGCTTTTGACGAACGAAAAGGCGTTTGGAAGAAGAACCGCGGTAAGGGGCGTCACACGCCAAAAGGTCGCCAGGTCACCGACCAGGCGTTGGATGAAGTGCGCGCGCTGTTGGGTGATAGGCCAAGGCGTCGTGATCTGCTGATCGAATACCTCCATCTTATCCAAGATACCCATGGTCATTTGAGCGCCGAGCACATCCGTGCGTTGGCCGATGATATGCGAATGGCGCAAACTGAAGTTTATGAGGTTGCAACATTTTACGCGCACTTCGACGTGGTGAAAGAAGACGAAACACCGCCACCAGCACTAACCATTCGTGTTTGCGATTCCCTGGCTTGCGAGATCGCTGGTGCGCAACAGCTGAAGGCCGCTTTGGAAAGCGGGTTGGACCCAAAAGAGGTTCGAGTTGTGAACGCGCCTTGTATGGGACGTTGTGATACTGCTCCGACCCTGGAGATCGGGCACAACCATATTGACCACGCTACCTTGGAAAAAGTTGAAGCGGCTATCCAGGCAGACGACACGCATCCGCATATCCCAGACTATCAAAGGTTTGACTCCTACAGAGCTGAAGGCGGTTACAACGCTTTGTTGGAGCTGCGTGCGGGTTCAAAGACACCTGATGAGCTGCAAGACGAAATTCTGGACAGCGGCCTGCGTGGCATGGGGGGCGCTGGTTTTCCTTCGGGGCGCAAATGGTCCTTTGTACGCATGAACCCGGGTCCGCGTTATCTGGCCGTTAACGGCGATGAAGGTGAGCCGGGCACCTTCAAAGATCGCTACTTTCTGGAACGCGAACCTCATTTCTTTCTGGAGGGCATGTTGATGGCGGCTTGGGCCGTCGAGGCGGAAACCTGCTACATCTATTTGCGGGACGAATACCCGGCCTCCCGCAAAATCCTGCAAAACGAGATTGCGGAGATCGAGGCAGCTGGGATTGTAGAACCTGGTTACATCGATCTGCGTCGCGGGGCGGGGGCCTATATCTGCGGCGAAGAAAGCGCGATGATCGAATCGATTGAAGGAAAGCGGGGGCTTCCGCGTCATCGCCCACCTTTTGTTGCCGCTGTGGGCATTTTCAACCGCCCAACGCTTGTCCACAATATCGAGACTTTGATCTGGATCGCAAAAATCGCACGCTTCGGCGGTAGTGTTTTTGGTGATCACGGCGCAAATGGGCGACGCGGTATGCGCAGCTATTCCATCTCAGGCAGGGTCAAAGAACCTGGCGTGAAGATTGCGCCTGCTGGCACAACAATGCAGGAACTGATCGACAACTATTGTGGTGGCATGGTGGACGGACACACTTTCAATGCCTATCAGCCGGGCGGCCCGAGTGCTGGGATTCTGCCAGCAACTATGGCTGATATTCCGATGGATTTCGACACGCTGCAAGAGCATGGAACCTTTATCGGATCAGCGGCAATTGTGGTTCTGTCGGACCATGACAGGGCCAGAGACGCGGCATTGAACATGTTGAAATTCTTCGAAGATGAAAGTTGCGGGCAATGCACGCCCTGCCGGGTCGGGTGTGAAAAAGCGGTAAAGCTGATGAGTGAAGATGTTTGGGATCAGGAGCTTTTGGAAGACTTGAGCCAGATCATGGTTGACGCTTCTATTTGTGGTTTGGGTCAAGCAGCCAGCAACCCTATCAAGCTTGTGATGCAGCACTTCCCTGACGAAATTTCTTAGACTTCAGTTGGCGCTTTGAACGTTTTTTGGTGGGTTTTGAGCCGCGCGGTGTATAAGTGTCCTAGTCATCGATTGGCAAACGTCCACCTAGTTGTGTTGTCTGAAATTGAAGCCTGGTAAAGGGTTCGCTAGAATGGTCAAAGTCGGTTGCGAAACTGGAAATTCCAGTAAGTCAAAACCATTTGCCATGTTAAGCCTATATGATATAGGCGCCCCAGATTTGGCAGCGGAAGAGCACGCGAGAGCGGCTCACTAGCTCAGTTGCCGCTGAACCAAAAGCCAATGCAGGCATAAATATGCCCGCGCAATGTGAGGAATGAAAATGAGCGACATCGAAGACCGCGTTAAAAAAATTGTCGTTGAGCACCTAAGCGTCGACGAAGAAAAGGTTGTCCTAGAAGCATCGTTCATTGACGATCTTGGTGCTGACAGTCTCGACACGGTAGAGCTTGTCATGGCTTTTGAAGAAGAATTCGGCATCGAAATCCCTGATGAAGCAGCGGAATCGATCCAATCCTTCGGCGACGCAGTAAAGTACATCTCAAACGAAGCTGCCTAAGTTTACCAAACACAGAATGAACAAGGCGCGGCCCATAAGGACCGCGCCTTTTCTTTTAGCGCGCGTCCGCTTGCCCCGTATGAGGCGGCAGGTTAGAAGCAGCGCAACCAATATGCAGGAATTCTGGAGAGCGGCATGCGGCGTGTTGTGGTAACAGGTTTGGGAATGGTGTCGCCCCTGGCCAGCGGCGTTGAGCCGAGTTGGACACGGCTTTTGGCTGGTGAGAGCGCAGCTGGCACGATTACGCGTTTTGATGCGGATCATCTGGCCACCAATTATGCCTGCGAAATTCCTCGCGGCGACGCGCCGGATGCATTTCAACCGGACGATTGGTTGGAGCCGAAAGAGCAGCGCAAGGTTGACGACTTCATCATTTACGGGATCGCCGCGGCAATGCAGGCAGTGGATGATTCCGGTTGGGTCGCAGATACGGAGATAAAGCAGCATCGCACCGGCGTTTTGATCGGGTCTGGTATCGGCGGGCTGGAAAGCATTGCGGCCACGTCTATCCTTTTGAAAGAACGTGGGCCCCGTCGGGTCAGCCCGTTTTTCATCCCCGGTTCGTTGATCAATCTGGTGTCAGGGCAAGTGTCGATCCGATATGGCTTCAAAGGCCCAAACCACGCTGTTGTGACGGCCTGCTCCACAGGCGCACATGCGATTGGCGACGCAGCACGGATTATCAAAGCGGGCGAAGCAGATGTTA
Source organism: Pseudomonadota bacterium (assembly GCA_039030095.1). Classification (GTDB taxonomy): domain Bacteria; phylum Pseudomonadota; class Alphaproteobacteria; order Rhodobacterales; family Rhodobacteraceae; genus Amylibacter. The sequence goes on from JBCCET010000067.1 coordinate 14,390, forward strand.
TGGTTGCAGGAGGCGCCGAAGCTGCTATTTGCGAAATCGGTATCGCTGGATTTAACGCCTGCAAAGCGTTGAGCACGAAGCACCGCGACGATCCAAAGGTTGCCAGTCGCCCTTACGACGCAGACCGCGATGGTTTTGTCATGGGTGAAGGCGCGGGCATCGTTGTCTTAGAAGACTACGAGCACGCAACAGCACGGGGCGCCAAAATATACGCCGAAGTCTTGGGCTATGGCATGTCTGGGGATGCCTTCCACATTACCGCACCCAGCGAAGACGGCGACGGGGGCTATCGCGCCATGCAGGCCGCGCTGACAAACGGTGGGGTTGATGTGGGGCAGATTGACTACATCAATGCACACGGCACATCGACCATGGCTGACACAATTGAGCTGGGCGCTGTAGAGCGCATGTTAGGTGATCACGCCAGCAAAGCCACGATGTCATCTACGAAGTCATCCATTGGCCATCTTCTGGGGGCAGCGGGGGCAGTTGAGGCAATCTTTTCCATTTTGGCGATCCGGGACCAAGTGGCACCGCCCACGATCAACCTGGATACGCCGGATGTGGAATGCCAACTGGACCTTGCGCCGAATTCCGCAAGAAAACGCGAAATCAACGTAGCCTTGTCGAACTCATTCGGGTTTGGTGGTACAAACGCCTGCCTGATCATGGGCAAACCAGAGGTCGCTTAAATGGCTCGGCATTTCGCCGCCAACTTTGTAAATCTATTGATCCTGGCGATGGTCGTGTTGGGGGGCGTGGTCTATTGGGCGAAGAGCCAATTTGAAGGCACAGGCCCGCTGGCAGAAAACACCTGCATTGAAGTACCGCGCGGCGATACGATCAGCCGCCTTGCAGATAGGCTTGCTGACCAGGGTGTAATTTCCAATGCGTCAGTTTTCCGGGTTGGCGCGCGTTATCAGGAGCTTGGGTCCAAACTGCGGTTTGGGAACTACGAAGTGCCGGCAGGTGCCTCCCAAGAGGATGTGCTTAAGATCGTTACCAGCGGCGGTAATGCGGGCTTCAATTTTATTGTTACCTACCGGGTGGGCATTCAGACGGCTTCGTTTGCTGTGTCTGAACGCACGGAGGACGGGGTAAAACGGCTAGGCGTCGTAGACGTCGATGGCGGCAAAGAGGCTATCCAAGAGCTAACCGGAGGCACGGGTTGCGTAACCTTGCGCGTCACTGTGGCCGAAGGGGCGACAAGCTGGCAGGTGCAAAACGCACTGAACCAAGCCTATTTCCTTGTGCCGACAGATGCGCCCATTCCGCAAGAAGGCATGCTGTCACCAAACACTTACGACGTGCCGCGCGGTGAGCCGGTGGACGCAATCATCGCCCGAATGTTCAACGCCCAAAAGCGGATTTTGGCTGAAGAGTGGGACAACCGGCAAGATGGCATCCCGATCACCAGCCCCGAAGACGCGTTGATCCTTGCTTCTATCATCGAAAAAGAAACCGGTGTGACCGAAGAAAAACCAGAAGTGGCGTCCGTCTTTGTTAATCGGCTGAACAAGGGCATGAAGCTGCAAATGGACTCTACGGTCGAGTACGGTCTGACCGAGGGTGAAGGTTTCTTGGGTCGCGGCTTGCGTCGCTCAGAGCTATCGAAAAAGACGCCCTACAATACCTATCTGATCGAGGGCCTACCGCCGGGCCCCATCGGCAATCCAGGTCGCGATGCGATCCGAGCGACCTTAAACCCCAACACGTCAAATTTCTTGTTCTTTGTGGCGGACGGAACCGGTGGGCACGCGTTTGCAGAGACGCTAGTTGAGCATAATCGAAACGTTGCTGCCTGGCGAAAGATCGAGGCTGACCGCAAGCGGCAACGCCAAAACGGCAACGGCGGCTGAGGATTAAGTGTTTTAAATCAACGCGCTAATCAGGTGTCAGAACGCACCCCGTTGCGTGTTGCGCAGCGTTTGCGTTGACAAAGCGAACGGTCCCGGGTAGGTATTTCCCCACGCTGCAAAAAGTGTATCGACGGCCCCTGACTTCCTCGGGGGCCGTTTTCTTTTGCGCCGACATTATTCAAGACGAGGTCCGTTTTTTATGCCCAAGGCAGATGACCGTTCCAAAGCAGGGCTTACCTCAACTGCGTCATTGAAAGATCGCCTAATCAGAAGGCGCGACAACATGCAGAGCGTCCTAATCGACCAACTGTTGGATCCGGCGCCTTTGGCATTGGCTCAGCTGGCGGATCGATTGCGTCAATACACGGAGACCTATTTGACTGTTTTGTCTCTGGAGGCACGAATTGAGCAACAGGAAGAGGCGATCGACACGCCAGGGTCAGAAGCCGGGCTCGACTTTGCCAAAGCCCATGCGGAAATCATTGAGAGACTCACTCGACTCGATCAAAGTTGAAACGCCCGAAGGGTTTTTACGCGGACTGCAGCCCAAGACCGTCGAAGCAGTGCCCTGGATGTTTGATCTGTGGGCTATGCCGCACCAAAGGCCGCCTGCGAGCCCATGGCATACATGGGTTGTTCTGGGCGGGCGCGGAGCGGGCAAAACGCGGGCAGGTGCGGAATGGGTACGGTCCTTGGTTGAAGGGCCTGACGAGCACCTGCCCGGCACGCATCGGTGCATCGCGTTGGTTGGTGAAACGATTGATCAGGTGCGTGAAGTGATGGTGCGCGGTGATAGCGGTATCCTTGCCTGCTCTCCGCCTGACCGAAAGCCGCTATGGGTGTCTGGGCGCAATGCACTGGTTTGGCCAAACGGGGCGGAGGCAATGGCATTTTCAGCCACTAACCCGGAAAGCCTGCGCGGCCCACAATTCGATGCGGCCTGGGCCGACGAGTTGGCTAAATGGCCAAAAGACAGGGAAACCTGGGATATGTTGCAATTTGGTGTGCGCCTGGGGAGCGATCCAAAGATCATGGTGACCACAACGCCCCGGCGCCGGCGATTGTTAGTCGATCTTCTGGACGCAGACACAACGGTTGTAACAAGCGCACCTACCAGCGCTAACGCCGCGAATCTGGCGCCTGCATTTTTGCGGAAAGTCATGGACGATTACGGCGGCACACGACTTGGCCGCCAAGAGCTGAATGGTGAGATGTTGACTGAAGTCGACGGAGCCTTGTGGTCACTCGATGTACTAGAAGCGGCCCAAATCAGGAATGTTGCGGATTTGGACCGGATTGTGGTCGCGGTTGATCCACCAGCGGGTGGGAAAAAATCTTCAGACGCTTGCGGGATCGTTGTTGCAGGTATCAAAACCGAAGGCGATCCGGCTGGGACCATAGGTTATGTCTTGGCCGATTGCAGTGTGCAAGGCTTGTCGCCGGACGGCTGGGCACGCGCTGTTCTTGCAGCGGCAGAGCGGTTTGAAGCGGATCGGGTCGTTGCAGAGGTAAATCAGGGCGGCGATATGGTGCGTGAAATACTCATGAGCCGCGCGCCCGGACTTTCATACCGGGCGGTACACGCAACGCGAGGTAAGATCGTGCGCGCCGAACCTGTCGCCGCGCTTTATGAGCAAGGCAAAGTACGGCACGTGGCCGGATTAGACGAGCTAGAAAGCCAAATGGCGGAAATGACCACAACCGGCTTTTTAGGAAGTGGGTCGCCCGACCGCGTGGACGCCCTGGTTTGGGCATTGACCGAGCTGATGTTGGGCCAAAGGTCTGGGCCCCCGCAAGTGCGGGTTCTTTAGAGCGTTTGGTTGCAAATCGGAGACAGGTTTGCGCGCGTTGGCTGCGTAATCTCTCGATGTTCAATTCTTTTGCGAAGCTTCCGGTGACCCAGATCGTTCTCGGAGTGATTTAGGCGATGCAATCTTAATGTCTCAGCCTTTGGCTGATTTCAAACAACCAATGCCCGAAAGGGCTGATCCAACAAGAGCAGGAGCAAAATATGGTTTTGCAGTATCTGCGGAGCCGTGCACAAACGCGCGTGCCCGAAGAAAAAGCCTCGGCCACTGGTCCGGTGATTGCGTTTCACGGGGCCGGACGCCCTGCGTGGTCAGCGCGCGACACAGGGTCGATGATCCGAACAGGGTTTCTGAGCAATCCGGTCGGCTTTCGGTGCGTGCGCATGATTGCGGAAGCTGCGGCGGCCATACCCCTGGTATTGCAAGACGACACGCGGCGGTTTGCAGATCACCCCCTTCTGTCCACGCTGGCACGGCCCAACCCTACCCAGGCCCAAGCGGAGTTCTTGGAGACCTTGTACGGTCAATATGTATTGAGCGGTGACGCCTACGTGGAAGCGGCGGGCCAAACCGCAGATGGAGCGCCTGCGGAGCTATACATTCTGCGATCTGACCGCATGAAGGTCATTCCGGGCGCTGATGGTTGGCCGGTGGCGTATGAATATTCCGTCGGATCCCGCAAAGTGCGTTTTGACATGCGGGCTGATCTACCGCCCATCTGCCATATCCGGTCTTTCCATCCGCAAGATGACCATTACGGCCTGTCGCCTTTGCAAGCGGCCGCAGCTTCAATGGACGTGCATACCAGTGCGTGTCGCTGGTCAAAAGCGTTACTCGACAACGCGGCGCGACCATCGGGTGCGATAGTTTACAAGGGGCTTGAAGGGCAAGGCCAGTTGGGTGCAGATCAATATGCCCGGTTGGTTGATGAGATTGAGACCAACCACCAAGGCGCCCGTAATGCTGGGCGACCGATGCTGCTGGAAGGCGGGCTGGATTGGAAGCCGATGGGCTTTTCCCCATCGGACATGGAATTCCAGAAAACCAAAGAAAGTGCAGCACGCGACATCGCGCTTTCCTTCGGAGTGCCACCGATGCTGTTGGGGCTGCCGGGTGATGCGACCTATGCAAACTATGCGGAGGCCAACAGGGCATTCTACCGTTTAACGGTTTTGCCTTTGGTCAATCGGGTCGCCGATGCCTTGTCCGGTTGGTTACCGAAATTTACCGAAGACGGGGTCAGACTTTCCCTGGATCTCGACAATATTCCGGCCCTTTCGGTAGAACGCGAAGCCCAATGGAAGCGAATTTCAGAGGCGGACTTCCTGAGCGCCGGTGAAAAACGCCGTATGCTGGGGTTACCGACGGAAAGTGATGGGTAACCGGGGCGGGGGGTCAAAGTACCTCTATGAACCGTTTAAGGCCGCCGCGGAACTTGAGACCCACAAGCAGGTTTCTGACGAGCGCTGGATCGCGCTGGAGCGGCGGCTCGACACCATTGAGAGTGCTTTGGATCGGCTTGAGCGCAGGCTCTGGCTCGCGGTTTGGGGTGTGGTGGCATTCGTGCTGACCCGCGGGGTGATGACCGTGCTGGAAATGGCGAACAACAGCCAGTTGGGCTGAGCGAAATCAACTGAGGAATTGATATGACACAGGCAGGTTATCTGGACCTGGAGCGCAAGTTTTGTGCGCTTGATGAAGTGAGCGGCGACGGCGCAGTGGTCAGCGGTTATGCGAGCCTTTTCGGGGTTGCCGATCAGGGTGACGACATCGTTGAAAACGGCGCATATGCAAAGAGCCTGGCAGAGATCAAGAAATCAGGCCGGTCGATAAAGATGCTTTGGCAGCATGATCCAGCTTGTCCGATTGGGGTCTGGGATGAAGTTCGCGAAGACAAACGCGGACTATGGGTCAAAGGCCGCATTCTACCAGAAGTACAGGCCGGTGCAGAGGCCTTGGCCTTGCTAAAGGCCGGAGCAATCGAAGGTCTATCTATCGGGTATCGAACAATTCGTGCGGCGAAATCGGCAAATGGAGGCCGTTTACTGCACGAACTCGATCTTTGGGAGGTATCGTTGGTGACATTTCCGATGCTGCCCGGGGCGCGGGTTGAGGCAGAGGCGAAAGCCGATGCAGCACTCGCAACATCGCTGGTTGCTACCCTTGAGGCAGCCAGGCGCGCGTTGCTGGCCTGAGTGCTGGCGACCTTTTCACCATAAAACTGAGGATTTGGTTGATGAGCACTCAAGAAACCAAGAGCCGGTCCGGCCAACGCCAGACCGCATCAAACCCTGACGGCGCGGTTCAAGCCGCAATGGAAGGTTTTTTGGAAGACTTCGGAACTTTCAGCGCGGACCTGAAGGGCCGCATTCAAGAACAGGATAAGAGATTGAGCATGATGGAGACTAAGATGACCCAAGCGAACCGCCCCGTGCTGTCGGCCGTGGCCGAAGTAGAAGTGCCCCACAAAAAAGCCTTTGCCGCGTACCTGCGGTCGGGCGACGACGACGGCATGCGCGCGCTTGATCTGGATGAAAAAGCCATGTCCACAGCTGTTGCTGCAGACGGCGGCTACCTCGTGGATCCGCAAACGGCAGATCGCATTCAGTCAGTGCTGCATTCCAGTGCTTCCATCCGTGCAATCGCCAATGTTGTGACTGTTGAGGCCACGGCCTATGACGTGTTGGTGGACACAACCGACATTGGTGCTGGCTGGGCATCAGAATCCGCATCTTCCGTTGAGACTGGCACCCCGTCAGTCGAACGGATTTCCATCCCTCTGCATGAATTGAGCGCATTGCCGAAGGCAAGCCAACGCCTGCTCGAAGATAGCGCATTTGATGTTGAAGGTTGGCTGGCCGGCCGTATCGCGGACAAGTTTGCCCGTGCAGAAGGTGGCGCGTTTATTTCGGGTGATGGTGCAGATAAGCCTACCGGGTTTCTCGATTATACATCTGTTGCAAACGAAACTTGGGCTTGGGGTAACCTCGGTTATGTAGCCACCGGTGCCGACGGTGATTTTGCAGCCGTGGACCCGGCAGATGCGATTGTGGACCTGGTTTATGCGCTGGGCGCGCGTTACCGCGCTAATGCGACCTTTGTGATGAATTCCAAGACCGCAGGTGCCGTGCGCAAGATGAAAGACGCAGACGGTCGCTTTTTGTGGTCGGATGGTCTTGCTGCGGGTGAGCCTGCACGGTTGATGGGTTATCCGGTTCTGGTGGCTGAAGACATGCCGGACATCGCATCTGACGCCCACGCCATTGCGTTTGGGGATTTCAACGCAGGTTACACCGTTGCCGAACGCCCTGACTTGCGCATCCTGCGCGACCCGTTCAGCGCAAAACCAAATGTTCTGTTCTACGCCACGAAACGCGTCGGCGGTGACGTATCAGACTTTGCTGCGATCAAGTTGCTGAAATTCGCGGCCTCCTGATCCGCCAACGAAATCACCCTTTGGGGTGAGCGGAGGCGCGAAGCGCCTTTGCACCGGCATCCAGGGCGCTGTCTTGCTGCTCCCTCCGTCTGATGACGTCCAGGATGCCACCTTAATCAAACTCCTATTTCAGAGGCGCAGAAATGAACCTGACGGAACTGACGACAATTCCGGTGGCGACGCTCCCCGTTGACCTGCTGAAGCAACATCTGCGCGTGGGCACAGGGTTTCCAGCCGGGCAGGAACAGGATGAGCTTCTGGAAGCTTATCTGAGGTCCGCCATTTCAGCTGTGGAAGGCCGGACTGGAATTATCCTGATTGAGCGGGAATTTTCCTGGGAAGTAACCCGTTGGCGCCAGCAAGAACGGCAAGAATTGCCGATACGGCCTGTAACTGCGATCACTGCGGTGACGTTGTTGTACGCGTCTGGCGTGACAGAGGCCCAGGACGTCGGCCGATTTACCACTGTAGTGGACCACCAGGCATCGACGATCGCGGCTGCATCGGGCGGCTTGCCTGCCATTCCAGCCTTGGGTTCAGCAATTGTGACCGTTACGGCAGGCTATGGCGCGGACTGGTCCGATGTGCCCGAAGATTTGGCACGGGCGGTTCTGATCATCGCCGCGAATTACTACACCCATCGTGATGGTAACAGTGATGCCGGGCTACCATCAGCTGCAGCTGCGTTAATCGAGCGTTATCGCGCGATCCGTCTGGGAGCCGCGCGATGAGACAGCAGCCAACCTTGGCGTGGCGCATGACGCTGGAGGAGCGCCAGCGGGTGTCCGACGGCGCGGGCGGGTTTGCCGAGACCTGGGCGACCCTCGGGCAGTTATGGGCCGACATCAATACACGTGGTGCCAGCGATGGCCGCCTGGACGCCGGTCCATCCACCAAAATGCGACACCGCCTGGTGGTGCGCGGTGCGGACGAAACATCGCCCATGCGCCCCAAAATCGGGCAACGATTGCGCACCGGCAGCCGTGTTTTTGTGATCCACGGCGTGTCGGAGTGGGATGCGTCGGGCCTTTATCTGGAAATTTGGGCTGAAGAAGAGGTTTTGGCATGACCTATGCAGTCTCTTTTGCCCTGCAGGCGGCGGTCTATGACAGGCTTGTAAATGATGCTGCGTTGTCAGGTTTGGTTGGCGGTCACATCTTTGATGCTCCGCCCAGCGGGTCGTTGCCAGTCGCATATGTCCTAATCGGCGACGAAACCGTGCGCGATAACTCTTCCAAAACCCATGGCGCGGCGCGGCATGACTTTATGGTCAGTGTTGTGTCGGATGCGTCCGGTTTTTCGGCGGCCAAACAGA
>JBCCET010000068.1:0-22497 GCA_039030095.1 Pseudomonadota bacterium
GTTGATACGATCTATCGGATCGGCGGGGCCCAAGCGATTGCGGCACTTGCCTACGGCACAGAGAGCATTGCGAAAGTGGATAAGATCACCGGCCCCGGAAACGCTTTCGTGGCCGCGGCCAAGCGCAGGGTGTTTGGCCAAGTCGGCATCGACATGATCGCGGGTCCCTCTGAAGTGTTGGTGATTGCAGACAAGCACAACAACCCCGATTGGATCGCGATGGATCTGCTAAGCCAGGCGGAACATGACAAAAGCGCCCAGTCCATTTTGATCACCGACAACCAAAAACTGGCCCGATCAGTGAAAAAGTCGGTCGAACACCTGCTGACAGAAATCGACCGCGCCGACATTGCCGGCGCCAGCTGGGAAGAATTCGGCGCGCTGATTGTTGTGGATGACCTGGATCAGGCCGCAGAACTTGCCAACCGCATCGCGCCGGAACACCTGGAGCTTTGCGTTGCTGAACCGGAGGAACTGGCCGCAAAGATCCGCCACGCCGGAGCGATTTTTCTGGGTGGCTGGACGCCGGAGGCCGTGGGCGACTACGTCGGCGGACCGAACCACGTGCTGCCCACAGCCCGGTCTGCCCGGTTTTCCAGCGGGCTTTCAGTGCTCGATTTCATGAAGCGCACGACGCTGTCAAAATTGACGCCCTCCGCATTGGCCCAGATCGGACCGGCGGCCGAAGTGTTGGCTCATTCCGAAAGCCTGCAGGCCCACGCGGCCAGCATCGGTATGCGTCTAGAACAGATTAACGAGGAGGATTGAGGCATGTCGCACCTTGTCCATGTGGAATTAGACGACACCGGCCTTCCGGCCCCCACGGCCGAGGTGGAGCGGGAACGCAAAGTGGCGCTTTTTGACCTGATGGAAGAAAACACCTTTGGTGTCGTCGCGCGCGAAGGGCGAGAGGTGCCGGATGGGCCGTATAACTTGATCCTTGCTATAAAGGACCGGCGCCTGGTCTTTAACATCAGCACGCAAGCCGGTGATCCTGCAAGTGAATTTCATCTTTCAGTCAGCCCTTTGAAACAGGTTATCAAAGACTACTTCCAGATCTGCGAAAGTTACTTTGATGCGGTCAAAAAGCTGCCGCCGGCGCAGATTGAGGCCATTGATATGGGGCGGCGCGGGATTCACGACGAAGGATCCCGGCAACTACTAGAGCGGCTTGAAGGCAAAATCGAAACGGACATGGCCACCGCCAGACGTTTGTTTACCCTTGTCTGTGTCCTTCATATGCGGGGCTGATCGTTGGACTGGCAACCCACATCCGTTCTGTTCGCTTGCGACCACAACTCCATCCGGTCTCCGATGGCGGAAGGTTTGCTGAAACAGCACGTCGGAACATCTATTTTTGTTCAATCCGCCGGTGTGAAAGGCGATATGGAGATCGACGGTTTTGCCATCGCGGTCTGCCGGGAATTGGAAGTGGAGTTGTCCCGCCATCGCACCCGGTCTTTCGACGACCTGATGGAATGGGGCGACGACCTCGACAGCTATGATCTGATTGTCGCGCTCAGCCCTGCCGCGCAGCGTCGGGCGCTGGAATATACGCGCCACTATGCGTTGGAGGTGGAATACTGGCAGATCATGGACCCAAGCGGGTTTGGAGACGACAGGGACACCAAAATGCAGCGCTACCGGGAGGCGCGTGATCAGATTTCCGCACGGATTGCCGCGCGATTTGAACCGAACTAGGGGGCCAAATGACCTTTGTTCTTGCGATTGACCAGGGCACCACGTCCAGCAGGGCGATCATCTTTGATGGCGACCTCAAAATCGCCGCCGTCAGCCAGGAAGAATTTCCCCAACACTTTCCGCAGTCCGGTTGGGTCGAACATGATCCGGCAGACATATGGGCCACCACTGCCGGCACGTGCCGCGCCGTTTTGGAACGCGCCAACCTGACCGCCGCAGATATTGCCGCCGTTGGTATCACGAACCAGCGCGAAACCACGTTGGTTTGGGACCGAAAGACCGGGCAACCGGTCTATAACGCTATTGTTTGGCAGGACCGGCGCACAGCGGTCCTTTGTGCATCCTTGAAAGAAGCCGGGCATGAATCAGCGGTGACGGCAGCAACTGGGTTGCTGTTGGATCCGTATTTTTCGGGCACCAAGGTCAAATGGATCTTGGACAACGTCGACGGCGCCCGCGTACGGGCCGAAGCGGGTGACCTGATCTTTGGCACGGTTGACAGCTATCTGATCTGGAAGCTGACCGGCGGCGCAGTACATGCCACGGACGCAACAAATGCCGCGCGCACCCTGCTTTATGACATCCGCAAAGGGGCCTGGAGCGACCACATGTGCGCGCTGCTGGATATCCCCATGTCGATGCTGCCGGAGGTTCGGGACTGCGCCGCTGACTTTGGCACCACGCGCGCGGATTTGTTGGGCGCTGCTCTGCCGATCTTGGGGGTTGCAGGCGATCAGCAAGCGGCAACCGTAGGCCAGGCCTGTTTTCAACCGGGTATGATGAAATCCACCTATGGGACTGGTTGCTTTGCGCTTTTGAACACTGGCGATGCGCCGGTTGCCTCGAAAAACCGGATGCTGACGACCATCGCATATCAGCTAAATGGAAAGCCGACCTACGCGTTGGAAGGCTCGATTTTTATCGCGGGCGCGGTTGTTCAGTGGTTGCGGGACGGCTTGCAAATCATTCGCGCAGCAGAAGAAACGCAGGGTTTGGCGGAAACGTCGGATACTTCTGCACCCCTGGTCATGGTGCCTGCTTTCACGGGTCTGGGTGCGCCTTATTGGCGGCCGGACTGCCGCGGCGCCGTGTTTGGCCTGACCCGTGGCTCTGGCCCGGCAGAGTTCGCACGGGCAGCTTTGGAATCGGTTGGGTTCCAGACACGGGACCTGCTGGAAGCCATGGTCGCAGATATGGGCGGCCCCGGCGAACAAGTGTTGCGCGTCGACGGCGGGATGAGCGCCAGTGACTGGACCATGCAGTTTGTCGCGGACATTATCGGCGCCCCTGTGGACCGGCCAATAGTCCAGGAAACCACGGCATTGGGCGCCGCGTGGCTGGCTGGGATGCAAGCTGGCGTATACCCAGATGCTGACAGCTTTGCCAAAGACTGGGCACTGGATCGCCGTTACAAACCAGCGATGGACGACGGCACCCGTGATGCGAAATACGCGGCCTGGAAACGTGCGGTTACAGCGGCCATGTCGGTCTAGATCGAATCCTCTGTCTTTTTGGAAATTGCTGCGGCAGGATCGCCTCAGATTTTGGAGATACTTATGCGCACATTGCTATTTCTTTTGTTGACGACTTCAACGGGCTGGGCAAATTGCCCCACCAAAGAAGACATGAAATCGGGCATCCGATTTGACGTTGATGAAAATGAGTATGAGATTTTTCGCACCGTCTCCAACCACGTGATAGAGGCCAAGTTCCACCTGGAAGACGGTACGATCTTTCGCAATCTGTTAGGTCAAGGCATCTATCTGCTGGAAGTCGTGGATATCGAAAACGACTCGCCCGTGCCGTCGAGCCGATCGACCTATACGTTTCCCTTGGCGCCGGTTGATCTGCCCTTACCAACACCGGGTGCAACGTGGAAAACGGGCGTCGCTATCCTTGCCCCGGACGGGTTCGACGCCGAAGAACAGATCTACACCTTTGGTGAATGGACCGAGACCAATTTTGGCGCCTGCACCTACAAGTCGATGCCGATTTCAATAACTTATGCGACCCAAGAGGAGGATCTGGGAACAAAAGACACGCTGAACTGGTTACCTGATCTTGGCATAAGCTACTTGATGGCAACACATGATGGGTCGGAAACTACGACGTACACCTACAAAAGTCTGCGCGCGGTAGGAAAGTGACGCGGTTTTCTGCAAATCTCGGATTTTTATGGACTGAATTGTCTTTGGTTGAAGCTATCCACGCCGCCCACGCGGCAGGCTTTGACGCGGTGGAGTGCCATTGGCCGTATTCGGTGTCTGCGGAAGCGGTTCTGGCTGCCCTTACCGAAACTGGATTGCCAATGCTGGGCCTCAACACAGAGCGTGGTGGTGATGGGATGTTTGGCCTATGCGCCTTGCCAGACAAGGTTGAAGATGCACGGCAAAGCATTGACCAGGCTATAGAAACTGCGGCGGCGATCTCCGCTAATGCGGTGCATGTTATGGCCGGAGCATCTAACGGTTCAGCGGCGGAAGCCTGTTTCCTTGCAAGCCTGGAATACGCCTGTGTAAAGGCGCAACCGCTGGGTTTGACGGTGTTGATCGAACCGCTCAACGCCTACGATGCGCCCGGCTATTTTCTTGGCAACCAGGCCCAAGCCTGTGCGATTGTCGAAAAAGTTGGCGCCGAAAATTTGAAAGTGATGTTTGATTGCTATCACGTGGCGCGAACTGAGGGGGATGTTTTGGCTACGCTAAAAGACACGCTTCCGGTGGTAGGACATATTCAGTTTGCGGGCGTTCCAGATCGGGGTGACCCAGCGACGGGCACGGTCAATTACCGTGATATTTTCGCGGAAATTGCGGCGATGGGATGGGATCAGCCGCTCGGCGCTGAGTATAAACCCGGCGGGCCGACGGAACGGAGCCTTGGTTGGATGCAGTCGTTGCGCTGACACTTCACGATAACATGAAAAGTATAAACTTCAAGCAACTACAAGCTTTTGTCCAAGTAGCAGACTTGGGTAGTTTCCGCCGTGCGGCAGAAATTCTGAACACGACCCAACCCAATATCTCTGCCCGAATCAAGAACCTGGAAGCTCAGTTGGACGTGGTTTTGATGGACCGTGTTGTCGGATCGGTGCGTGTGACACCGCAAGGGCGCGTCTTGCTGGCGCAAGCCCGGCAGGTGCTGGCGGCAACAGATGCGTTTGTTATGGCCGCAGGTAACGATGCTTTGTTGGAAGGTATCCTGCGGCTCGGCGTGACCGAAACGATCATCCATTCCTGGTTGGGCCGATATGTGGAGACATTGAACGCGCGTTTTCCCAATGTCTCGGTCGAATTGCTGGTGGATCTGTCTGACAATCTGACTGCGGCGCTAAAAGATCGGTCGATTGATCTGGCCATTCAGAGCGGCCCGTTTGTTGATGATTTCAGCGGTCAGGTTGCGTTGGATGACTTCCCGATGGTGTGGGTCGGTGCGCCTGCCACTGCGCCTGGGCCGATGTCGTTTAGCCAGCTTGCAATGCAACCGCTTATGACGTCCGCCCGTGGGACGGAGCCTTTTCGCCAAGTCAGTGCGCATTTGGCGGACGCAGGCATAACAACCGCCAGATTGGTGCCATCATCAAACCTGAGCGCGTGTATCAAAATGGCGGAAGAGGGTTTGGGTTTTGCATGCGTTCCAAGGGTTATGGTGGAGCAAAATATCTCTTCCCAGCGATTGGTGGAAATTGACTGCGGATGGGCGCCAAATGCGCTGAGCTTCAGTGCGCGCTACGACGCAGAAACTGCGCCCGCCTATGCGCGCGCCGCGGCAGAAGTGGCCGAAGAAGTGGCAAACCATGCCGATCCAAAAAAGTGATCGCATTCATTCAATCTAGAAATTGGATTTTATCGCACACACGCCGTAGCTTCGCAAAAAAGGGAGACCTGCACAGTGTCGCAAGATCGTATCCGACTGGGCGTTGATATTGGTGGCACGTTCACCGACGTAGTTCTTGAAATTGGCGAGCAACTGATTTCAACAAAGGTGCTGACAACCTATTCCGCACCCGAAGACGCCATCATTGACGGCATGCACCAGGTCTGCGCTAAGGCGGGAATTTCGGCATCTGCAGTGTCGCAGATCATTCACGGCACCACGCTTGCAACCAATGCGCTGATCGAACGCCGAGGTGCAAAGACCGCGCTGATCACCACGGAGGGTTTTCGTGATGTGATCGAAATGCGCACAGAATCGCGGTTTGAACAGTATGATCTGAATCTGACCCTGCCAGAGCCGCTTTTGCCGCGAAACAGGCGTTACACCATCACAGAACGTGTGGATGCCAGTGGAAACACGTTGCGCCCCATTGATCGCGCAGAAGTCGAAAACCTGGCCGATCGATTGCAAGCGGCTGGTTACGAAAGCGTCGCGGTCGGTTTCCTGCATGCTTATGCCAATGACGCGCATGAGCGGTTGGTGGCAGACGTTCTGGCTGAAAAAATGCCCGATGCGATGGTTTCGTTGTCGTCAGAAGTGTCACCGCAAATGCGGGAATATGAGCGTTTCAACACCACCATTGCCAACGCTTATATCAAGCCTTTGATGAAATCGTATCTGGGACGGTTGAGGGATAGACTGGCGACGGAAGGTGCGGAGTGCCCGATCTTCCTTATGCATTCCGGTGGCGGGATCATGTCCATCGAAAGTGCTGCGGAATTTCCCGTGCGGTTGGTCGAGTCCGGCCCTGCGGGCGGGGCCATTTTCGCGGCTGACATCGCGGCGAAACATGGGATTGATAAGACACTTTCATTTGATATGGGCGGGACCACGGCCAAGATTTGCCTGATCAAAAATCAAGTGCCGAAGACCGCGCGGGTTTTTGAGGTGGCACGCACCTATCGGTTCAAAAAAGGGTCGGGGATGCCGATCTCTATCCCTGTGATCGACATGGTGGAAATTGGTGCAGGCGGCGGGTCGCTTGCCCATGTGGATGCGATGAACCAAATCCGTGTAGGACCGGAAAGCGCAGGCAGTGAGCCGGGCCCGGCCTGTTACGGACGCGGCGGCGACAAACCTGCGGTGACAGATGCCGATCTGGTTTTAGGCAAGTTGGACCCTGACAATTTTGCGGGGGGGTCGATCAAACTTCACGCGGATAGTTCGGCCAAGGCGCTGGGCGCTGTGATCGGCGACCGACTGGATATGGACGCAACCGAGGCCGCGTGGGGTCTGGCGGAGGTTGTGGATGAAAACATGGCCAACGCGGCCCGTGTTCACGCTGTGGAAAATGGCGAAGACTTAAGCGAGTACACCATGATCGCCTTCGGCGGTGCCGCCCCTTTGCATGCTGCGCGGCTCAGCGAAAAGCTGGGCGTGTCCCGCTGCCTGGTGCCGCAGGGTGCAGGCGTTGGCTCCGCCATCGGATTTCTACGCGCGCCTTTCAGCTTTGAATCGAACCGTTCTGTTTTCATGCCTATGGGAGCTTTCGCCCCAGAAAAGGTCAAAAATCTGTTCACGGACATGGAAGCGGAAGCGACGTCATTTGTACGGTCCTGCGATGCGGACGCAGATATCCGACAGGACTATAAAATCTACATGCGCTATGCCGGGCAAGGTTGGGAAATTCCAGTGGAATTGACTGCCGACCAAGCGCAAAATCCTGATGCAGATACATACCTGGAACTCTTCGAAGACAACTATGTGAAACTCTTCGGTCGCGCGGTTGCAGGCATGGATGTGGAGATTGTTGTTTGGTCCGTGAACGCCTTCACACTGACAGAAAAACCTCAGCCGGTTGAAACCGCCAGAGGCCGTGGCACACCGTCCTCGGTGGGCATGCGCGATCTTTTTGATCCGGGCATATCACAGCAGGTCACGGCTGCGGTGATCGAACGAGCTGCCTTTGATGCCGGGTCCCTGGCCAGCGGTCCAGCTGTGGTGACGGAGGACGAAACCACCGTCGTGGTTCCCACCAGCAGGGAGGTTTTCAATCACGCAGACGGGACATTGGATATCCGACTGAAGCAGGGAGACGGCGCATGACTGGTCAAAGCAAGGTTGCTTATCAGGTGATGTGGAATCGCCTGATTTCCATTGTGGAAGAGCAGGCCCAAGCTCTGGTCCGCACAGCGTTTTCGACAAGCGTGCGAGAGGCGGGTGATCTATCGGCGGGTGTTTATAATGACACCGGCCAAATGTTGGCGCAGGCGGTGACCGGGACACCGGGGCATGTGAACGCGATGGCCGATGCAGTGGGTCACTTCATTCGCCGGATCGGACGTCAAAACATGTTTGAGGGTGACGTCTACATCACCAACGACCCGTGGGAAGGAACCGGCCACAAACACGACATCACCGTGGTGACACCGGTGTTTCACAGCGGTGCTTTGATCGGGTTCTTTGCCTGCACCGCCCATGTGACGGATATCGGTGGACGCGGATTTGGCGCGGACGCGGGCGATGTGCATGAAGAAGGTCTTTATATCCCGATCATGAAATTTGCCGACCGAGGGGCGGTCGATCAAACGCTGGTGTCCATCATCCGCGGCAACGTGCGGGAGCCGGACCAACTGGTGGGCGATGTCTACGCGCTGGCAACTTGTAATGAGATCGGCCAGCGCCGCCTGCTGGATATGATGGCTGAGTTTTCTTTGGATGATTTGGGCGGGGTGTCGGATTTTATCCTTACCAATTCTCGCACTGCCACCCTGGACCGGATCAACGCTCTGGCGTCCGGCAGCGCGGACGGCGCGTTACGCATCGATGGGTATGCGACGCCGATTGACCTAAAGGTGAAAGTCACCATCGAAAAAGACCGCATCATTTGTGACTGGGATGGTACCAGTGGCGTGGACAAAAAAGGCATCAACGTGCCGCTGGTTTATACCAAGGCATATGCCTGCTACGCGCTGAAATGCGCCATTGCGCCAGAGATCCCGAACAACGCGGCGTCGCTGGCCCCGTATGAAGTGACGGCGCCCGAAAATTCCATCGTGAATGCGCTGTTCCCGGCGCCGGTGGCGCTGCGCCACGTGATCGGTCACATGGTCCCCGACACGGTGTACGATGCCTTGGATAAACTGTTGCCAAACCTTGTCCCTGCGGAAGGTGCCGGGTGCCTTTGTAACTTTCAACTCTCGCTGCGCCCTCGCACGGATGCACCTGCGCCCGCGGGTGCGCGGCGGTCGGAGGTGTTAACCTTCAATTCCGGCGGTTCTGGCGCGCGGCCGGAGTTTGACGGGATGAACACCACCGCCTTTCCGTCCGGTGTTATGACCATGCCGGTGGAGGCAACTGAACAGGTTGGCCCGGTTATCATCTGGCGCAAGGAGCTGCGCCCCGACAGCGGTGGCGCTGGGCGGCAGCGCGGCGGGCTTGGCCAATACATGGATGTGGGCGCGCGCGAGGGGCATGAGTTCGACATCTCCGCCATGCTGGATCGAGTGAACCACCCGGCGCGCGGTCGGCGCGGCGGAATGGCTGGCGGACCAACAACTATCGTCCGCGATGATGGCGAGGTGATGCAAGGCAAAGGAAAGCAATTCGTGCCCCACGGTCGGGTGGTGAAAATGGCGTTCCCGGGTGGCGCGGGCTATGGTGAGCCATCTGAACGCGCACACGAGGCAATCCACCGGGACCTGGCGCTTGGCTATATCTCTCGCACCTATGCAATGGACCACCATGGCCTTACAGCGGAAGAAGTGGATGACGTTCTGATGAGATCCGAAGCGGGAGAGGTTTTCTGATGGTTCAATTCGCAAAAAGCCCTGCGAAAACATCTTACGACGTGGTCATTATAGGTGGCGCGATCATGGGGTCGTCCACGGCCTGGTTTTTGACCGACAACCCGGACTTCAACGGCTCCGTTCTGGTCGTTGAACGGGATCCGAGTTATCAGGCATGTTCAACCGCCCATACCAACAGTTGTATGCGCCAGCAGTTCTCGGAAACGCTGAATGTTCGCATCAGCCAGTTTGCCGCCGATTTTGTGAAGAACCTTCGCGAATACATCGGCGATGACCGCGTGCCGAACCAGGTTATTCAAAGCTATGGCTATTTGTATTTGGCCGACAACGACGGCTTTGCAGAAACACTTCGCAGCAACCAGAAAGTGCAGTTGGCTGCAGGGGCCGAGACGGAGCTGTTAAGCCCCGCAGAAATCAAAGAACGTTATCCGTTTTACGACGTCGGCGACATCGTGCTCGGGTCCATCAACCGCAAGGACGAAGGCTATTGGGACGGCGGAAACGTTTTCGATTGGTGGCGCCGTTCGGCGCAAAGTCGCGGCGTTGAGTACATAGATAATGAGGTTACGGCGATCAAGCGCGATGGCAACCGGGTCACAAGCGTCACCCTTGGCACTGGAGAGGTCATATCCGCGGGCCAAGTGGTCAATGCATCCGGCCCCCGCGCAGTGCGCACAGCGCGGATGGCTGGGTTGGACCTGCCAGTGGAGCCGCGCAAACGCTTCACCTGGATCTTTTCCGCTGAACAACCTCTTGATCGCGACCTGCCTCTGACGATTGACCCAAGCGGCGTGCATTTCCGCCAGGACGGACCAAAGACGTATCTTGCCGGCTCGCCGCCAGATCCGGATCCGGCGGTCGCTTACGATGACTTCCACATGGATCACAGCCGATGGGAAAGCCACGTTTGGCCGATCATTGCCACCCGCATCCCACAATTCGAGGCAATCAGGGTCGTCAACGAATGGGCGGGTCACTACGCCTATAACACCTTCGATCACAATGCGATCATGGGCCCCCATACGGAACTGGAGAATTTCATTTTTCTCAACGGGTTTTCCGGCCACGGGTTGCAGCAATCCCCGGCGATGGGGCGTGGCACGGCGGAATGGCTGACCTACGGCGAGTATCGCGCGTTGGATCTGACGCCCTTTAACTATGCACGCATCCCCGAAAACCGACCAATCATCGAAAAGGCAGTGATCTGATATGAAGAAACTTGTTCTAACCGGCGCTGCTGGGCGGCTCGGCACGCAACTGCGCGAACCGCTGTCTAAAATGTGCGAAACGCTGGTGTCTTCGGACATCCTGGATGGGCCAGAAACGCTGTTTGAAAATGAGACGTTTGTGCAGGCTGATCTGGCCGATCTGGCAGCGATGGAGTCGTTGCTGGACGGTGCGGATATGGTTGTCCACTTTGGCGCTATTGGCGATGAGGCGCCATTTGAAACCCTGCTCGGCCCGAACTTCATCGGCGCGTACAATATTTGGGAAGCAGCTCATCGCAACGGGGTCCGGCGTGTGGTTTATGCGTCGTCCATCCATGCCGTGGGGATGCACAAAAAGACCGATTTCATCGGCATCGACGCGCCCCACAAGCCAGATACGTTCTATGGGCTGGCCAAGTGTTTTGCCGAAGACCTAGCGTCCATGTACTGGGACAAACGTGGGATCGAGGCGGTCTGCCTGCGCATCCTGTCATGTGCGCAAGTCACCAACAGCCGCGCGGTTGGCAGCTGGCTTAGCTACGATGATCTGATCCACTTGGTAGAGCGCGCGATCACCACACGGATCACCGGATTTTCGGTGGTTTATGGCGTGTCAAACAACGACCGCGCCCCGGTGGATAACGCTGCAGCTCAGCATCTTGGGTATCGCCCAAAAGACAACGCGGAACAGTTCGCGGCGGAGATCTTCGCCGCCGATGGTCCGCTTGATCCGCAGGACCCGGCCAATACTCATCACGGCGGGCCTTTTGCAGCCGTGGAGCTTGGCAACAGCGGTGTCGCCTTTCTGAACCTGAACCCCGAAGACACCGGGGACGCATAAAGGGAAAAGAGGACCGCCGTTTGCAAATGCCGACGGGATTATTGCAAGGCCCGCAATGCGTCGTTGCTTTGAAAGACCGGAATTTGTTGATGCTTCTTCTTTCGAGGGCTAACGTCCGCCCAAAAGGTTGGGAGGCCGGGAAATGATCTATTTTCGAACACTGGTAATGTGTCTGGCTTTGGCGCTGTCTGCTGCGCTGCTGCCACAACCGGCAGCGGCCAGTGATGCCGTTTGTGCGAACCCGGAATCGTCTGCCGAAGAAGCCCTTTGTGACGATCCTTACCTGATGGGTCTGAACCTGCAAATCTCTGCGGTGTTAAGTCGATTTGTAAGCAACCCCGCGGACCCGTTGCCGGAGTGGTTGCAGGTTGAATATGCCCATCACTGGATTGCCATGGATGAATGCGACGGCAGCTTTCGCTGTGTGGAAGCAGCGCTGGTCGACTATTTGGATCAGATTAACCGCACTTACCTAGAGAGTTTTGGTTCCAGGTTGGCACCATACCAGAACACGCCGTTTAAGCTGTTTCAGAGCCAGGATTCGACCGGCAATGATCTGATGCCGTGGAACAATCCGCTGAACTTTGGTTGGTCCCAATACCTCTGCCAGCTTCGCTGTGCAGCAAATAGTGGGTGTGTGGCCGTAGGATATAATCCGCTGGAACAGGTTGATGGTGTCTACGGCTACTGCACGATGAAGCACAAGGTGAACACGCCGCTGACCAATTGGGCTGATCAGGGCGTTTTGCTTATCCGTCAGTAGACGTCGCGCTGATAGCGTTTGGCGTCACGCAGTGCCTCAACGTAGGCTTCTGCCTCATCCGCTGATTTGCCGCCGTGGGACTGAACCACATCGATCAGGGCTGCGTGCACGTCTTTGGCCATGCGCTCCTGGTCGCCGCAGACGTAGATATGCGCGCCGCTTTCCAGCCAGGCCCAAAATTCCGCCCCTGCTTCCCGGATCCGGTGTTGGACGTAGATCTTTTCTTTTTGATCTCGGCTAAAGGCGACGGACAGTTTGCTGAGCAAGCCAGATTTCAACCAGTCTTGCAGTTCGACCTGGTACAAGAAGTCTTGGGTGAAATGCGGGTTGCCGAAGAACAGCCAGTTTTTACCATCCGCTTCCGCTGCGTCGCGATCCTGTAAAAAGGCGCGGAACGGTGCGATCCCGGTACCTGGGCCGATCATGATTACCGGGGTTTCTGGATTGTCCGGCAGGCGGAAGTGATTGTTTTGCTCCACAAAAACGCGGATCTTGTCGCCTTCTTCCAACCGGCGGCCAAGGTAACCGGACGCGCCACCAAGGTGGTTCCGATCAAAGGCGTCATATTCGACAACGCCTACGGTCAAGTGCACCTCTTCCTCTACTTCTGCCTGGCTAGATGCGATGGAATAGAGCCGTGGCTGCATCTTGCGAAGCGCACCTACAAGCGCATCTGCGCTGATCGGTGCGGGGTGTTCGCGAATGATGTCGAAGATCTGGCGGTCTTGCAGATATGCGCGCAGTTCAGCGGCATCTTTTGCCAGTTCCTGCAAAATTGCATTGCCAGTTGCCGTCGCAAAGGCGGTGACAAAGCCGGGATAACTCTGGGTGAGTTCCAAGTCCTCTATCAGAGTGTCGCGTAGAGTTTTCTCTCGGCCCTCAATGTGTTCCGAACCCTCAACCTGAAGCAGATCAAGTATGTGATCTACCTCACTGGAATTATTGTGGAAGTACACACCAAGTGCGTCTCCGGCCTGATACTGCAAACCGGATCCGTCCAATGAGATTTCTACGTGGCGCGTGTCTCGGGTGGAATCGCGCCCGGTGATCTTTTGAACGGCCAGGACCTCCGCTGAAAACGGGTTCTTTTTGGAAAATTGCGCTGGCGCTTTTGCAGTAATACCTGGGGAGATCGGCACCACATTTCCCGCAGGAGCTTTTGCTTTCAACTCCGGTTCAAACGCGTTGATTGTGCCGGCAATCCAGTCTTCGGCATGGTCGTCGTAATCCACGTCCAGAAGCGCACGCGGTGCGATGATGGTGGCGCCCAGTGCCGTCAACCTGTCTTCGAAATCCACGGCTGTTTTGCAGAAGTGCTCATAACTCGTGTCGCCGATGCCAAGTACGGCGATCTTGGTGTTTTCCAACCTCGGCGCTTTTTTCGACCCCAGAAAGGCGTGTAATTTTGCGGCAGTTTCCGGTGGCTCCCCTTCGCCGTAGGTTGAGACCACAATCGCCAAAAACCGTTCGTTTTTGATCTTTGCCGGCTTGAAATCGGCCATATCGACTAACTGTGTCTCAAAGCCCCGGCCTTTTGCCCGGTCAGCCAAATCCTGTGCCAGATGTTTCGCGTTGCCGGTTTGAGAACCATAAAGGATCGTAAAAGGCGCTGCTGCCACAGGGGGCGCAACAGGATTTTCTGCTGGCGCCGTTGCCGCGTTAGCGGCCAGGTATCCGCTGACCCATGCCTGTTGCAGCGGGGTCATAGAACCCAGCAGCGATTCAAACTGTTGCGCCTGGTCAGCGCTCAGTGGATTAACGGCGGCGGGAAGTTGCATCATTGCACAGACCTCAGGCGTGGAAATCGGTTTTGGACATTTTGACCTCTGCCACCACGCCTGCGCGGATGACAAAATCGCCGAAGCATTCGTCGGGCAGCCGGTTTGCCGCCCAATCGCCGATCAGGCGGTCGAGTTCGGTCAGGATCACGTCAGTGGATTTGTTTTCCAGATGCAACTTGGGCACACGTGTGCCGACCCGGTTGCCACCGAGGTAGAGGTTGTACTTCCCCGGCCCTTTGCCCACCAAACCGGCTTCTGCCAGCATGGCGCGGCCGCACCCGTTGGGGCATCCGACGACGCGCAAAATGATGTGATCATCTGCGATCCCGTGTTTGGCCAGGATGCCTTCCACATCTGCAACGAGATCGGGCAGATACCGTTCCGCCTCTGCCATGGCGAGCGGGCAGGTGGGTAGCGCCACGCAGGCCATAGAATTCTTCAGCTGCGGGGTCATCATGTCGTCGATCAGACCGTGGTCGCGGGCGATCTTTTCAATCTCTGCCCTGTTTTCCGGGGATACCCCTGCGATGACAAGGTTCTGGTTCGCTGTCATGCGGAAGTCGCCGTCGTGAATTTCCGCAATTTTGCGCAGGCCGGTTTTCAGCGGGCGGTTCGGATAGTCGAGAATGCGCCCGTTCAGCAGGTAAAGCGTCAGGTGATGGTTGCCGTCGACCCCTTCAACCCAGCCAAAGCGATCACCGCGAGATGTGAATTCATAGGGCTTGCTTGGGCCGAATTTGACACCTGCGCGAGCTTCCACCTCTGCCTTGAAGACGTCGATGCCCACGCGGTCGAGCGTGTATTTCGTCTTGGCATTCTTGCGGTTGACCCGGTTGCCCCAGTCGCGCTGGACGGACACCACATGTTCAGCAATGGCCAACGTGTGTTCCAGCGGGATAAAGCCAAAGTCGTCCGCCTTACGCGGATAGGTGGCCGTGTCGCCGTGGGTCATGGCCAGACCGCCGCCGACCAGCACGTTCCAACCGATCAGTTTCCCGTCTTCGGCGATAGCAACGAAGTTCAGGTCGTTGGCGTGGATATCCACCTCATTATTAGGCGGAATGCTGACCGTCGTTTTGAACTTGCGCGGCAGATATGTGGGGCCGAGGATCTTTTCCTCGGTCGTCTTCTGCTTTTCGCCGTCCAGCCAGATTTCTGTATAAGCCTTGGTGTTCGGCAGCAGGTGTTCAGAGATCCGCTTGGACCATTCATACGCCTCTTGGTGCAGCTCTGATTCCACCGGGTTGGTGGTGCACAAAACGTTACGGTTCACATCGCCGGCTGTGGCAATAGAATCGATACCAGCGCTGTTGATGACCTGATGCATGTCTTTGATGTGGGGCTTCAGAACGCCGTGGAACTGAAATGTCTGGCGCGTGGTTAGCCGGACCGATCCGTACATCGTGTTTTCTTCGGCGAATTTCTCAATCACCAGCCATTGCTGCGGTGTGATGATCCCCCCTGGCATGCGCGCGCGCAGCATGACGTTGTGCAGGGGCTCCAGCTTTTGTTCCGCCCGTTCCGCGCGGATATCGCGGTCGTCCTGCTGGTACATGCCGTGAAATCGGATCAGCTGAAAGTTGTCGGCGCTGAACCCACCGGTGATCGGGTTGGCCAAATCTTCGGTGATCGTGCCGCGCAGAAAGTTGCTTTCCCGCTTCAGGCGTTCGTTGTCGGCAAGTGGGCCTTCGACAATAGGGGGCTGTGACGCGTCGAGCATCTGGCAAAATCTCCGGTAATGTGGGGAAGGACGCGGGCGGCAGAGGGGGTGCCGCCCGCGTGCGCGGGGCTATCAGGAAGCGGGTTCGGGGATCTTCCGCAGGTACGGCAGCACCGCATCAAAGTCGCCGTATTTGGCTCTGGCGTCTTCGTTGCTGACCGTGGGTGGGATGATCACATCTTCGCCTGGCATCCAGTCAGCAGGTGTGGCGATACCTTTGCCAACACTCGACTGAAGCGCGTCGAGCGAACGGACGATTTCAGCGAAGTTCCGGCCAACTGTCATCGGGTACGTCATCATCAGTTTAACCTGCTTGTCAGGGCCGATGATAAAGACAGACCGAACGGTGGCAGTGTGCGCTGGTGTGCGCCCGTCAGGCAGAACGGTTTGTGCAGGCAACATTCCGAATGCCTCAGAAATTTCCAAACCGGTGTCCGCCGCAATTGGGAAGCCAGGGTTAGCGCCGCCGTAGGTCTTGATGTCTTCTTTCCACTTGATGTGGTCTTCAACCCCGTCGACGGAGACACCCAGAACCTTCGTTCCGCGCTTTTCCCATTCATCGGAAAGCTGGGCTACGGCGCTGAATTCGGTGGTGCAAACGGGTGTGAAATCTTTGGGGTGGGAAAAAATGATGGCCCAGCTGTCGCCGATCCAGTCATGCAGCGAGATCTCGCCCTGGTCGGTGACAATGGAAAGGTCTGGGACCGTGTCGTTGATACGAAGAGACATAGGGTTTCCTTATCTATTGGTTTTGCTCTGGTCAGAGCCTACGCGTTAGAGACAAGCCGTCAAATCGCGAATCCAGTCCTTTTGTCTTGGTTCGCGATGCGTCTGGCAGTTTCTAACCTCGGTTGGCCAGTGCAGTTGGGAGAATATATAGACCATTTTTCTGATATATGGGAGGTATCCGTCCCAAAAAGGGAGAAAGTTCTGTTGTGTTAGCGAGATCTGGATTTTCAGACCGATATCGCATGGATTGTATTGCCTAATGCCGCGCATTGAAGTCGTGGGCGGAAAATCCCCCGACCAATTGAAGCGGTGGCGGCGCTAAACTAAAAGCCGAACCGGCTGTACGGAGCAAAACTTGCCGCGAACGCTAGGGATTCGCGGATTATTTTTACCCTTGATTCAAGCGCTGCCGGATATTCTGCACCCCGATCCGGGTCGTGACCGTGAATGGTTAAACGAAAGGATCGGTCGTGGGCAAACTGTTAGATGCCCCACCACAGCCGCATGAAATGCGGCACTGCCAGATCAATCCGCTCAGTAGGAAAACGAGATTGGTTTGTCTCCCTTACATCGCCGCTGCAAACAGGTTGCCGCCGGTGACCACATGTACGCCACCGTCGAGCGGTAGGATTGCGCCTGTCACATAGCGCCCGGCTTTGGAACATAAAAAGAGCGATGCGCCTTGGATATCCGATGGCGCGCCGATGCGGCCAAGGGGAACGTCACCGCCAACGGCATCCGCTTTTTCTTCAGTCCCGGTGGCAAATTCCGTCATCTTGGACTGGAAAGGTCCCGGTGCCAGCGCGTTCACGGTGATCCGCTGCGATGCCAGTTCTTTGCCCAGGATCGCCGTCAAGTGGTGCACGGCTGCCTTTGACGCAGAATAGGAGTACGCACCATCGCCAAGGGGGTGTTTGCCCATGACGGACCCCAGGTTCAGAACCCGGCCGGGATCATCGTCGCTGGCGGTGGCAATCATCATCGGCAGCAGTTTTTGCGTCAGGTGGAACAGGCCCGCCACGTTCACGCCCATGACCTTTTCAAATGCCGCGTGCGGGAAGGCACCCAGCGGCGCGCCCCAGCTGATGCCTGCATTGTTGACCAGGATGTTCAGACTGTCGGTGCGGGATGTCACCTCTGCCACAATGGCGTCGATGCCTTCTTCGCTACTGACGTCGCCGGAAAACGCCTCTACCGAGCCGGACAGCCCCTTAGCATTGATCGCTTCTGCCATCGCTTCAACCTGATGCAGTTTGCGCGAACATATGATCACCCGTGCGCCTGCTGACGCAAAACCTTCGGCCATCATTGCGCCGATGCCAGACCCACCGCCGGTGATCAACGCCACTTTTCCATCTAATCCGAAGAGTTCCGCCAGCATGTCTGCCTCCTTTGACGTTCCGTTTCCGTTGACACCCTAGGGTGGTGCACCAAAGTCATGCAAAGTGTTTTCTATAGAACCCCACGTCAAAGGAGCCTGACATGTCTGCCCTGCCCGAAACTATGTTTTCAGTAATTCAAAAACTCGAAGGTTATTCAGGGCGGGCCGAGGGGCCGGTGATAAATGATGCCTCCGACTATCTGGAAGAAGCGACGATCCCGGTACCGACGCCCGGTAAAGGTGAGGTTCTGATCAAGGTCCGTATGGCTGCGGTGAACCCGTCTGATCTGCATTTCATCAAAGGCGAATACGGTCAGCCCAACGTGAAGGGCGCACCGGCAGGTTTTGAGGCGTGTGGTGATGTGGTTGCCACGGGTGAAGGTGCGGAATGGTTGGCCGGGCAACGGGTCGGTTTTGTCGCATCGGGTTCCGGCGCATGGGCGGAATATGCAACGACCAGCATGGCCATGTGCGTGCCTTTGCATCCCGGTGTGCGGGACGAAGACGGCGCCGCGCAAATCGTGAATCCGCTGACAGCCGTTGGCATGATCGAAATCGCTGCAGAACACGGCGATGCGGTGATCTTGTCCGCTGCAGCAAGCCAACTTGGCAAGCTGATGATCGCATTGGCAAAGGCGCGCGGTCTGAAGGTTATTGCAATGGTCCGCCGCATGGAGGTCGCTGACGCGTTGAAAGAGCTTGGCGCGACGGAAGTTCTTGATGTGACCTCTGACCGTTTTGAGGCTGATTTCGCGGCCGCTTCTAAAGCCCTGAAACCGCGCGTATTTTTGGATGCCGTTGCTGACCAGATTTCGGAAACCGTGTTTGCGGCGATGCCCAACCGGGGGCGCTGGGTTGTCTATGGCAAGCTCAACCCCGAGCCGATCCTGATGCACCAAATCGGATCGCTCGTATTCTCTCAAAAGGTGATTGAAGGCTATTGGCTGACACCTTGGATGATGGCTCAGCCAAAAGAGAAGATGATGGAATTGGCGAAAGAGGTGCAAGGGCGCTACCTTGATGGCACTTGGACCACCGATGTCTCTACTTACCTGCCCTTGAAGGAAGTTGTTACGGGGTTGGCAGACGCCACAAAGCTGAAAGACGGCAAGATCATGATCAAGCCTTAACGGACTTTAAGCTTCGGTCCCGGATCAAGGTCCGGGACCGAACTACTAACTACATAAGCTTTTAACCAGCGGGCTATCCGGGTCAGCCAGTTTTCCGACAACGGAGAAATGGTTTTCACCTGCATCGTATTGTTCGGAGACATCCGCCCCCTTGCGGGACCACGCCTCCGCGATCATCCGGTTTTGGCGCAGAAATTCTGGCCGTTCACCGGCACCTACCCAAAAGAGGATGTTTGTGCCTTCAGCCGGGTCTTGCAGTGCCGGGCTTTCTGCCTCTGCTTCGTGTGCATCCAGTTGCAAAATTTCGTTCATTTTCGAGGCCTTTAGAGGCTCCAAGTGATGTACGCCGGAGATACTGACGGTCAGTTCTACACGCGCGCGCACTGCGTCCGGCAGCACCCCTGCCACCGCCATGCGGGACGCCAGATGCCCGCCAGCGGAATGGCCTGTCAGACGGATCGGTCCGGGCTGCGCCGCTGCAATTGCGCAAACTGCCTGCGCAATCTCTGCAGTGATCTGAGAAATACGGGCCTCTGGTGCCAACGTGTAGCTTGGCATCGCCACTGACCAACCATGCGCCAACGGTCCTGCAGCCAGGTGGGACCACCAACTGCGATCGGTTTGGTGCCAATATCCCCCGTGAACAAAAATGACTGTGCCGCGCTGAGTTTCGGTCTGAAACAGGTCATAGCATTGCCGAGGCGCGCTGCCGTAGGCTGCGCCCAAAGTTTGCGTAGGCCAATTGTCGCGAAAGGCGGCTGCTTCGGCCTGCCAGATGTCGCGCAGGGCCGCCGAGCCTTCAATATACGCACCGTTTTCAAAAGCATCCGTCCAGTCGATCATCGTATCCTCCGCACAGGGAATTGACCTTGTCCCCCATTCGCGCAACCTATGGCACAGCCGAAAGGAACGCTATGAGAACCGTTTTCGTCCAGATCCGCTGTAAACCAGGCACCACTTACCAAGTGGCCGATGCCATTGGCTTGCGAGAAAAGTATGCCGAACTGCATTCCACCAGCGGTGACTGGGATTTGTTGATGAAGCTATATGTACCTGACGGGGATGACATCGGACATTTCATCAACGACGCCTTCCAAGGCATTGATAATATTGAGAGAACTCACACGATCATGACGTTCAAAGCATTTTGACGCCGACATAGTTCTATGAAGCTATCGTTGCTTCTCTTCCTAAAGAGCTGCCAGTCTTTGGTTTCTCAGGAAGACTTTTGTTCCAGCTCTTTCGCGAATTGAATGTAGTAGTGCCGCGTCGGGCAATTGATTTGGGCCACCGCATGTTGCCGAAGCGTTTCTGCCTTAATGGCAACGGCAGACGTGTCGTTGGGGTCGACCCGAATAACCCGATCAATTAACTCCAGTGCCCATTGAAAGTCACCGCCTGCACGCGCAGTTGCAATCTCTGCCAATACGGCATCAACGCCGCCAGCTAGCTTGATGAGCTTTTCAGCCTCCGCCTTTGGGGACAGAGGGCTTAGCGAAGTGGGATTTCCGTCAAACCAGCCCATTGTGCCCACGAAATACGCCCGAACCGCATATTCAACGCACCCATAATATTCCCGAAGGTGCGGTTTTTCAGCAAGGTCTGGCGGTAACTTCACGCTTTGCGCAAGCTCATCCATGGTCATGCCTGCATCCATACCAATGCGGGTTTGGTCCACCACATAACGGATGGCGTCGCGGTAGTCTGACAGGGCCGATTTGATCGCTTCGGCCCCGAAGACTGCCTTGGTGTGGCCGGGGCCGAGTACCTCTGGCTCAAATGCCATGAGGGTGTCCATTGTGTCCGCCCAGGCATCAAAGTCGCGATATTCTGTGCCGCGTATCGCATATAGGTTTGGGAAAGAGCGGTAAAAGTTATCGCCGCTTAGCAAGACCTTTTTGTCCGGGTACCAGACGACCATGTGGTCCGGTGTTTCCCCAGGTGCCATGGAAAGCTCCAGCGTAACGCCTGCAACAGTGATGGTTTCGCCTTCGTCGCCGATCTTTCGTGTTGGCGGCAGGATGCCGGCGCCCATGCCCTGCAACGGACGATTACCGGGACCCACTCCGATTCCGATAATTTCGTCTGGATAGGATAGCCCAATGCCAAACTGACGCTTAGTGCGGGTTTGTTGGGCTTTGATTGGCCGTGGATGTTGGCCGACCTCAATCAACGAGTCACCAGATGGCTTGGCGCTGGCCAGAATTTCGGGGTCTGCACCTTCGGCGAAAACCGACGCACCAGAGACGTGGTCGCGATGGGAATGGGTCAGGATAATCGTCTTGACCGGCAGGTCGGTGATTTCACGAAATGCCGCCAACACGTTCGCTGCCGCTGCCGTTGTTTCGGTTGTGTCGACGATGATCACACCGTCGTCGCCCACAATCATATAGACGTTGGACGCCGCAAATCCGAACGCCTGATAGACGTTGTCGGCAAGTTGGACGACCTCTTTGCTAAAGTAGTCGGGATGCGCGCTTAGCTCTGGATGCATTTTCTTGCCCTCTCTCGCAGCAGAACCCGGCTGATTGCCAAGTCCAATGGACTGTAAGCAACCGGATTGGTCCTGTCTTGGATAGTATTTTGGGATCCCTAAAGCAATTGTTTTCCCAATTTTGCGCCACCAGTTGATACATAGATTGATTTGGGATCCCAATTATGGCATGCACTGGTCACAAGAATCGAAAACGGGGTGGACAATCGCATGGCGCGCAAGAACATTCTCTTCATCATGTGCGACCAGTTGAGATTCGATTACCTGGGTTGCACCGGCCATCCAACCATCAAGACACCCAATATTGATGCGCTGGCGCAGCGCGGTGTCGTTTTCAGCAATACCTATTGCCAGTCGCCCACCTGCGGGCCGTCGCGTAACAGCATTTATTCGGGCCGTTATGTTTCCTCCAACGGGACGTCTGCGCTGTTTGCCCCGCTCCGCGTGGGTGAGATGAATATCGGCGATCACTTGAACCCGCTGGGCATGCGCACAGTGCTGGTTGGAAAATCCCATATGGTGCCTGATGTTTCCGGGATGGAGCGGCTGGGCATTGATCCGCAAAGTGAGAAGGGTCAGCACATCAGCCAGGCCGGGTGGGAACCGTACGAGCGGGACGACGGCATCCACCCCGATGCAATGGTCAAGCCGAACCTGCGCTACAACGACTACCTGCGGGATCGCGGTTTTGACGAAACAAACCCGTGGCACTGGGCGGCAAACGGTGTGCAAACCGGCGAAACGGTACGATCCGGGTATTTCAACGACCAGGTGGATCGGCCCGCACGGGTTTCGGACGAGGATTCAGAGACGCCTTATATGACTCGCCGTGCCATGGATTTCATGGACGAAGACGATGGCGAAACACCCTGGCTCTTGCATCTGTCCTATATCAAACCCCATTGGCCTTACGTCGCCCCGGCCCCCTATCACGACATGTATTCCAAGGATGATGTCGTACCGGCGAAAAGGTCGGAGGCCGAGCTTGATGACGCTAACGGGCTGATGACGGCGTTTCGTACGCGTATGGGCGCAAAGACGTTTTCCAAAGATGAAGCCCGCGAAAA